>JBGPYP010000062.1:0-10678 GCA_041493285.1 Casimicrobiaceae bacterium | reverse complement strand
TGGCGGCCAGCGCGAATCTTGTCGAGCGCGAGCGATCGCAGCGCGTCGCCAGCCCTCGCTTCGTCCGAACCGGACAGCAGCGCGTCCAGTCCGCGTCCGAGTCCCTTGAGCTTAGCCATCGACAGCTCCTGTTGCATGCGTGGCCTCGACCGCGCCGCCGGCTTCGTCGCGACGGAGCATCTCGCCGGCGAGTGCGAGATACGCCTGCGCGCCCTTCGAAGCCTTGTCGAGGTGCAGCGCCGGGATGCCGTAGCTCGGCGCTTCGGCGAGCCGGATGTTCCGCGGGATGACCGTGCGATAGAGCTTTTCGCCGAAATGTTTCTGCAGGTCCGCGGAGACGTTGAGCGCGAGTGTGTTGCGCGGGTCGTACATCGTACGCAACAGGCCCTCGATCTCGAGCTGCGGATTCAGATGCGCGCGCACGCGCCGGATCGTCTGCACGAGATCGGATAAGCCCTCGAGCGCGTAGTACTCGCATTGCATCGGGATCAACACGCTGTCCGCCGCGCACAGGCCGTTGAGCGTGAGCAGCGACAGCGAGGGCGGGCAGTCGAGCAAAATGAAGTCGTAGTCGTTGACCACCTCCGAGATCGCCGTCCGGATTTGCGATAGCGCTTCGGCCAGCGCGTCCTTGAGCCGCATCTCGCGCTCCGGTAAATCGACCAGCTCGACTTCGGCGCCGGCAAGCTCGCGGTTCGACGGCACCAGGTCAAAGCCACCCGAGGGCGATGCAACGCGCACGTCGGCAATCTTTTTCTCTCCAAGCAGGACTTGATATATAGTGTAAGTGAGTGCTCGCTTATCAACGCCTGCGCCCATGGTCGCGTTGCCCTGCGGGTCGAGGTCGACCAACAGTACGCGCCGTTTCATCGCCACCAGGCTTGCCGCCAGGTTGACGCTGGTCGTGGTCTTGCCCACGCCGCCTTTCTGATTGGCGACGGCGATGATCTTGGTCATGCGGGCGTGCCTTCCATGATCACGAGATGGCGCGCACCGTCGAGCCCGGGCACCTCGAGCGCGGGCGAAGCGACCACGCGGATGCCCATGGACAAATGCGCCAGCTCCTCATCCGGGTACACGCCTTTCATCGCGATCAGTTTGCCGCCAGGCACGATCAGTCGGAGCGCCACCGCTGCGAACTGCGCGAGGTCGGAAAATGCGCGGCTGATCGCGATGTCGAACCGTGTCGTCGGCGCGTAATCCTCGACGCGGGCAGCGACGACCTCCACATTGGCCAGCGGCAGCTCGGCCGCGGCCTGGCGCAGGAATGCAGCCTTCTTCCGGTTGCTGTCGAGCAGGGTAACGTGCCACGTGGGTCGGGCGATCGCGACCGGTATCCCGGGCAGCCCGCCACCGCTGCCGATATCGACCACGCGCAGCGATGCGGCGTGCGGGAGGTATTGCAACGCCGCGAGCGAGTCGAGCAGATGGTGCGTCACCATGCGCCCGGGTTCCCGAATCGCCGTGAGGTTGTGCGTGCGGTTCCACTTCTCGAGCAGTGCGACGTACGCCAGCAGCTTCGTCTGCGCCACCGCGTTGAGATCGAGGTCGAGCGCTTTGATGCCGCCGGCGAGCGCCCCACCGAGCGTCATGCCGTGCGTTTTTCCGGACTTGGCTGCGCGTCCTTGAATCCTCGCTTGAGATATACCAGCAACAGCGAGATCGCCGCCGGCGTCACGCCGGAAATGCGCGCCGCCTGTCCGATCGTCTCCGGCCGATGCTGGTTCAGCTTCTGCTGCACTTCCACCGACAGCCCGCGCACCGAGCGGTAATCGAGATCGGCGGGCAAGCGTTGCGATTCCTGCTCGGCGCGCCGGCCGATCTCGTCTTTTTGCCGCTCGATGTAGCCGGCATACTTGGTAGCGATCTCGACCTGCTCGGCAACGACGCGATCCGCGACCGCGTCGCCCGCGCCGGGCAGCGTCATCAGCGCGGCGTAGGAGACGCCGGGCCGACGCAACAGCTCCAAGAGCGTTGCGTCGCGTTCCAGCGGCAGGCCGAGCACCCGCTCCCCCTGTGCGCGCTCGATGACACGCGGGTCGAGCCACGTCGACTTCACTCGCTCGAACTCGGAAGCGATGGCGTCGCGCTTGCGGCTAAACGCGGCCCAACGCGCATCGTCGACGCAGCCCAGGGTCCGGCCGGTCTCCGTCAGGCGCAGATCCGCATTGTCCTCGCGTAGCTGCAGCCGGTATTCCGCACGACTGGTGAACATGCGATAGGGCTCGCTCACCCCGCGCGTGACCAGATCATCGACGAGCACGCCCAGATAGGCCTCGTCGCGGCGCGGCCACCAGCCCTCCTCGTCGCGCACGAAGCGCGCGGCATTGATCCCCGCCAAGAGCCCCTGGGCAGCCGCTTCCTCATACCCTGTTGTCCCGTTGATCTGGCCGGCAAAGAACAGGCCCCGGAACGCCTTGGTCTCCAGCGTCGCCTTGAGCGCACGCGGATCGAAATAGTCGTACTCGATCGAATACCCCGGGCGCAGGATATGCGCGTGCTCGCATCCCTTCACCGAGCGGACGAGCGCGAGTTGCACGTCGAAGGGCAACGACGTGGAGATGCCGTTCGGGTAAATCTCCCGCGTCGTCAGCCCCTCGGGCTCGAGGAAGATCTGATGGCTATTGCGCTCGGCGAAGCGGACGACCTTGTCCTCGATCGAAGGGCAATAGCGCGGCCCGATGCCCTTGATCACGCCCGTGAACATCGGCGAGCGGTCCAAGCCCCCGCGGATGATCTCGTGCGTGCGATCGTTGGTGTGCGTGATCCAACACGGCACCTGCTGTGGATGCATCGTGCGCTCGCCGATGAACGAGAACACCGGTGCCGGATCGTCGCCCGGCTGCGCGGCGAGTACCGCGAAGTCGATCGTCCGGCCGTCGAGCCGCGGTGGCGTACCGGTCTTGAGCCTGCCGACCGGGAGCGTGCGCTCCCGCAGACGAGCACCCAGTACCTTGGCCGGCGGCTCGCCGGCGCGTCCGGCTTCGTAGTTCTGCAGCCCGACGTGGATTAGCCCCGAGAGAAAGGTGCCCGTCGTGAGCACGACCGCGTCGGCTTCGAACCGAATGCCGACCTGGGTCACCACGCCCGTCACCCTGTCGCCGTCGAGCGTGAGGTCGTCGACCGCTTGCTGAAAGAGCGTGAGCCCGGGCTGGTTCTCGAGCCGCGACCGGATCGCCTGCTTGTAGAGCACCCGGTCCGCCTGCGCGCGCGTGGCGCGCACTGCCGGCCCTTTGCTCGAGTTGAGGATGCGGAATTGGATGCCGGCCTCGTCGGTGGCGAGCGCCATCGCTCCACCGAGCGCGTCGATTTCCTTGACCAGGTGGCCCTTGCCGATGCCTCCGATGGACGGGTTACACGACATCTGGCCCAACGTTTCGATGCTGTGGGTGAGCAAGAGCGTGTTGCGCCCCATCCGTGCGGACGCGAGCGCGGCTTCGGTACCGGCGTGACCGCCGCCGACAACGATCACGTCGAACCGTGTGGGAAACAGCATGGAATTGCCTCGGAAACCGCGTGCCAAACCCAGGGCTGAATAATACGGCAAAGCGGAAGACGGCAGAAGCGCGGTCGGCCGAAGGCATTGTTCCACGTGAAACCAAGCGTCTTCCGGTTCCACGTGGAACATTTTTGCCGCGCGACGGACCGCTTCAACGTGCCGGCGGGCCGGTCGTTTCCCGGACGACCAGCTTGACCGGCGCCTCAAACGGCGGCGATGTGTCGCCTGCGAGGGTCCCGAGCAGTGCCTCGGCGCCTCGCGCACCGATCGCCGCGGCGGAGATCCGCAGCGTCGTCAAGGCAGGCACGGCGTGGCGTGCGCATTCCCCATCGCCGAACCCAACGATCGAGATGTCGCCCGGCACCGCGATCCCGCGCATCAAGCACTCCCGTACCGCCGCCAAAGCCTCGGCGTCGCTGCCGCACACGACCGCCGTCGGTGGCTCATCCCGATCCAGCAGCAGGCGCATCGCGGTCTTGGCGGCATCGGGATCCTCGCTGCCGGCCGTTACGTCGGTAACAACCAACGCGGCGTCGCTCCCGGCAAGCGCCGCGGCCACACCCTCGCGGGTTCCAGCACCGGGCCGCGCCACGACGCCGAAGCGGCGATGGCCAAGGTCGAACAGATACCGGCCGGCGAGTGCGCCGCCCCGCCCGCGCCCCGTGTCGATTGCAAGCGGACCCGCCCCGGGCGCGTCCGACAGGCACGCCCAGGGCAAACCGTTCACAGCCATCAAGTCGATCTCCGCAGGCAGCGGCCCGGTGCCGGCAAAGGCGAACGCTTCCGCGCCGCGTCCGAGCAGCGTTCGCGTCGCCATGAGCGATCGCGCCGGCGAGCCGGCGGTCGTCACCAACAGGGTCCCATAGCCTGCGGCGCCGAGCCTGCGCTCGAGCGCCTCAACAACGCCCGCGATTAACGCATCGGCCAGCGTCTCGACAACGATCCCGACCAGGCCGGAGCGTCGCGATGCCAGCGTCCGCGCGGCGAGGTTGGCTTGGTAGCCGAGCCTCGTCGCCGCCGCCATAATGCGGGCGTGAAGCTCTGCGCTTACTCCGCCCTCTCGAGCCAAGGCGCGCGACGCGGACGCGGTCGACACCCCCGCCGCCTGAGCAACATCTCGGAGCGTGCAAGCGGTCGGTCGAGTCTTTGGGTACGCGCTACGCGATACCTGCATCGCTGCAGCTCCTCCCGTATAGGCCGCAGGACTTGCGCGAAGCGTCCCAGGTCAACACCATCCGCGCACCATGGGGCTTTGTGTCCTACGCAAGCGATTGCTGCAATCGTTTGCAGATAACGATTGCAGTAAACGATTGCCAAACCTCACACAGCGTAGTACGAAGTACAACCGGCTGCAAGGTTGCCGTACCCCATGACCCGTTTGGTCTGTGTCGGGCACTCGACCATCGACACCATCTATCGTGTCGCGGCCATCCCTGCGCAGCCGACCAAGGTGTTGGCGAACGGCTACAGGGAAGCCGGGGGAGGGATGGCCGCGAACGCAAGTGCCGCCGCCGCACGCTTGGGGGCCGAGGTCGAGTATTGGGGGCGCGTCGGCGACGACGCGTCAGGCGAGCGCATCGTCGCGTGGCTCGACGCCGAAGGCGTTCGCACGAGCGGTGTCCGACGTATCGCGGGCGCGCGCTCGCCACGCACCGCGGTGCTGGTCGACGACCGCGGCGAGCGCCTGATCTGCACCTACAACGACCCCGCGCTCGACGACGATCCTTCGTGGCTGCCCGTGGCGTCGCTCGTCGGATGCGGCGCCGTCCTCGCGGACGTGCGCTGGCCGACAGGTGCTGCGCTCGTGTTCGAGGCCGCGCACGCGGCGCGCGTGCCGACCGTGCTCGACGCCGACGTCGCTCCGGTCGCAGCGTTACGCGACCTGTGCACTCGGTGCGACTATGCGGTCTTCTCGCAGCCGGGGTTGAGCGCGGCCAGCGGCGCCGCGAACGCCGGCGAAGGGCTGCGGCGCATGCAGGAGATCGCGCGAGGCGTGGTGGGCGTGACGCTGGGCGCCGACGGGTTTCTTTGGCTCGAAGCCGACCGCGAGCGGCAAGCAGCGCCGCCGCGAGTCGCGGTCGTCGACACCCTCGCGGCCGGCGACGTGTTCCACGCCGCGTTCGCCCTTGCGATCGGCGAAGGTGCTGCGGTCGCTGCGGCCGCCGCATTCGCCAACGCTGCCGCCGCGCTCAAGTGCGCGCGCTTCGGCGGCCGCGACGGCGCACCGACGCGACCGGAGGTCGATGCGCTGCTGCGCGAAGGAGGCTTAACGCTCTAGCCGGCGAACTTGGCGCCGAGATCGCGCCTCAGGTCCGCCAGTGCACGCGGCTGCTTCGCGCCCAGCTGCGCGAAGAGTCGATCGTGCGCTGCGAGCTCACGTTGCCAAGAATCGCGGTCGAAGCGCATGACCTGGCGGAAGCGAGCGGAACTGAAATCCAATCCGCGCCACTCGAGATCGCCGTACTCGGGTTGCAATCCGAGCGCCGTTTCCACTCCGTGCGCGCGACCGCCGCAGCGATCCACGATCCACTTCAATACGCGCATGTTCTGGCGAAAGCCCGGCCATGCCAATTTGCCGCTCTCGTCGGTGCGAAACCAGTTGACGATGAAGATCTTCGGCGGCCGCGGCACCGACGCGCCCAACCCCAGCCAGTGCCGGAAGTAGTCGCCGATGTGGTACCCGCAAAAAGGCAGCATCGCGAACGGGTCGCGGCGGACTTCCCCCACCGCTCCGCTCGCCGCCGCGGTCGTCTCCGAACCCATGGTCGCGGCCTTGTACACGCCGTCCTCCCAACTCATGGCCTCGACGACCAGCGGCACGGTATCGCCGCGCCGCCCGCCGAAGATGAACGCCGAGATCGGCACGCCGTCGGGGTTATCCCACTCCGGATCGAGCGACGGACATTGCGTCGACGCTACGGTGAAGCGCGCGTTCGGATGCGCCGCCTTGCGCCCGCAGTCGGGCGTCCACGAGCGGCCCTGCCAGTCGAGAAGATGCGCCGGCGGTTCGCGCGTCATTCCCTCCCACCAGACGTCGCCGTCATCGGTGAGCGCGACATTGGTGAAGATCACGTTGGCCTTGAGCATTTCCATCGCGTTGGGGTTCGACTCGTACGAGGTCCCCGGCGCCACGCCGAAATAGCCGGACTCGGGATTGATCGCGTAGAAGCGGCCGTCGGCGTGGGGCTTGATCCACGCGATGTCGTCGCCGATCGTCGTCACTTTCCAGCCTTCGAAACCCTCGGGCGGAATCAGCATCGCGAAATTCGTCTTGCCGCAGGCGCTCGGGAACGCCGCGGTCAAGTATGTCTTCTCTCCCTGCGGCGAGGTGACGCCGAGGATCAACATGTGCTCGGCGAGCCAGCCCTGGTCGCGGCCCATCACCGACGCGATGCGCAGCGCGAAGCATTTCTTCCCCAGCAGCGCGTTGCCGCCGTACCCTGAGCCGTAGCTCCAGATCTCCCGCGACTCGGGAAAGTGCACGATGTACTTGTGCTCGGAATTGCACGGCCACGGCACGTCGCGCCGGCCCGCCGCCAGCGGCGCGCCGACCGAATGCACGCACGGCACGAACGCGTCGTCGCTCCCGAGCGCCTCGACGACCGCGCGTCCCATGCGCGTCATGATGCGCATGCTCGCAGCGACGTAGGGACTGTCGGTCAATTCGACGCCGATGTGCGCGATCGGACTGCCGATTGGCCCCATCGAAAACGGCACCACGTACAGCGTCCGCCCGCGCATGCATCCATCGAAGAGGCGAGAGAGCGTCGTCCGCATCTCGCCCGGCGCGACCCAGTTGTTGGTCGGACCGGCGTCGTCCTCGCGCTCGCTGCAGATGAACGTGCGATCCTCGACGCGCGCGACGTCGGACGGGTCGGACCGCGCGAGATAGCTGTCGGGACGTTTCTCTGGATTGAGCTTGACGAGCGTTCCGGCGGCGACCATTTCCGCGCACAAGCGTTCGTATTCCTCGAGTGAGCCGTCGCACCAGACGATACGCTCGGGATCGGTATGCTCGGCAACTTCCCGCACCCAGGCGACCAGCCCGGGGTGGCGGACCCACGCGGGCGCTTGCACTGCGGCGGCGACGGCTAAGCTGGAGTCGGGATGATTCATGGTGTGGGTGATGACGCGGAAGGTGAGCGCGCGGCGCCTGACGTGCCGCGACCGCGCTGCGGATAATCGATAACTCTAGCACGCGTCGCCGCCCCGGCGTAAAACGCGATGCCTGACGCCGAACCGGTCAGGCCACTGGGCCGGAAGGGCACCATGCACCGAGCCGCAATCACGGCAGGCCCGAACGCCGCGCGCGACGCCGGCGGCGCAGCCAGGCGAAGACCGGCGCGGTGCACGTCAGCAGCAGCACGACGCGCGTCACGTGGAAGGCGGTGACGACCGGCACGCCGAGCTCCAGCACTTTCGCGGTGATCGACATCTCGGCGATGCCGCCCGGCGCGGTCGCGAGCACGAGCGTCGCCGGATGCAAGCCCGTCACGGCGGCGAGCGCGAGCCCGAAGATCGCCGACAGCAGCATCGCCACGAGGACGCTCAAACCCACGGCGGCGACGAAACGCGGCGCCCGTCGAAGGAAGCTCCGCTCGAAACGCGCGCCGAGCGCGCAGCCGAGTAGGAGTTGCGCCGCGTTCGTCAGCCCGCGCGGCACCGCCGACAGATTGACCTCGGCGATGGTGAGTGGGATCGCGACGGCCAACGCGCCGAGCACGAAGGCGTTCGCCATGCCGGCGCGCTGAAGCACGAGTCCGCCGGCGAGCGTGGAGGCGAGCAGCGCCGCGAGCCCGAAACCCCGGACCTCGGTCGTTCCCGGTTGAAACGCGTCGACGCCGTGCAGCCTCAGTGCGGCGAAGACCCACGGGATCACCACCACGACGAGCATGAGCCGCAACGACTGCCCGGCGGCGACCTCGTCGACGCGTGCCCCGTAGCGCTCGCCGAGCACCGACATTTCCGCTGCGCCGGCGGGCACGCTCGCGAACACCGCGGTGGTACGATCGATCCGCGCCACGCGCGCGACGAGATAGCCGCAGAAGTAGCCCAGCGCCAGCGCGAAGAACGCCGCGAGCAGGAGCTGCCACCACAGGCGCGTCACCAGCTCCGCGACGACCGGCGTGAAGTAGAGCCCAAGCGCGGTGCCGATCACCCACTGGCCGGCCTGCCGGCCTCCCGCCGGCGCTTCGCAGTCGACCCCGGCGGAGCGGCAGACGGCGAGCGCGACGAGAGGACCGATCATCCACGGCAGCGGCGCATGCACCGCGGCGCAGAAGAGCGCGGCGGCGAGCCCGATCGAGAGCCCCTTCGCGGCGGGCAGCGCCACCGCAAGCCGTGCCACGATGCGCTGCGCGACGCTGGTGCGCGGGCCGAAGATCACCCGCTCGGCTTCGGCGCTTCGCTCGCGGTCGCGGAAAGCGCTTCGTTCCATCCTCCACCGAGCGCCTTGATCAACGCCACGCTTGCGGTCAGGCGCCGGCCGAGGATCGCGATCGCGGTGCGCTCATTGGTGAGCGCGGCGGCCTGAACGATGACGACCGCCAGGTAGTTGGCCGTGCCGGCCCGGTACTGGTTGTTGGTGATCGTCACCGATTCGCGCGCCGCCTTGACCGCTTCGTCTTGCACGCTCGCTTCCTGTTCCAGGATGCGCAGCGCCGCGAGATTGTCCTCGACCTCCTGGAACCCAGTCAACACGGTCTGCCGGTAATTGGCGACGGCTTCGTCGTATGCGGCGATCACCTGGGCGGTTTGCGCGCGCCGCAGTCCGGCATCGAAAATCACCTGCGCCAGCGCCGGACCGAGAGACCAGTAACGGCTGGGCAGCGTGAGCAGATTGCCGATGACCGAGCTTTGCAATCCGCCCGTCGCGGAGAGCGTCAGTGCGGGGAAGTGCGCCGCTTCCGCAACGCCGATCTGCGCGTTTGCCGCGGCGGCGCGGCGCTCGGCGGCGGCGATGTCGGGCCGGCGCTCGAGGAGCGCCGACGGCAAACCGGTCGGGATATCCGGAAACGTCGCCTGCAACTGAACGGCGGCGACCGAGAAATCCGCCGGCGCCTTGCCGACAAGAATCGCGATCGCGTGCTCGAGCTGCGCGCGCTGGATTCCGGCGTCGAGCACCTGCGCCTGCGTCGACTTGAGCTGGGTCTCCGCTTGCACGACGTCGTTGCGCCCGGCGACGCCGACCGCGTACTGGTTGCGCGTGAGCTGGAGCGATTTCTCATAAAAGGCCACGGTGTCCTGCAGCAGCCGGATCTCCGCGTCCTGTACGCGCAGCAACAGATAATCCTGCGCCAGCTCGGCCTGCGCCGAGAGCTTCGCTGCGCCCAGGTCGCCGGCGCTCGCTTGCGCGCTCGCCTCGCTCGATTCGACGTTGCGGCGGACGCGGCCCCAAAGGTCGATCTCCCAGCTCGCGTCGAGCGACAGGTTGTAGCTGTTGCCTACGCCGGCGCCGCGGTTGCCGCCGCCACTGCCTCGCGTCGCCGACGCGTTCCCCGAGACGGCCGGGAACAGCCCGGCGCGCGCCTGCTGTACCACGGCTCGTGCTTCGCGCACGCGCGCTTCCGCGGCCTTGAGCGTCTGATTGCTCACGTCGACCTGCGCTTCGAGCGCGTTGAGCTGCGCGTCGCCGAAGACCTCCCACCAGTCGCCGCGCATCGCGCCGTCCCGCGGCTGCGCGGTCTTCCAGCCCTGCGACTCCTTGAACACGGCGGGCGCATCGGCGCGCGGACGCACGTAATCCGGTCCCATCGTGCAGGCGCTCAAGGCGGCCGTCGCCGCGAGCAGCCATGCCCGCGCGATCGTCGAGGGCAATGCCGTTTCCCGCCTTGCCAGCATGATCGGTTAGTCCCCCGCCTCCGCGGTCAAGGGTTCGCGCCCGCCGCGTCTCGACCAGAGCGCCCGGCACCAGAGGCGGAATCGGTCGAGGTAGCAATAGACCACCGGTGTCGTATAGAGCGTGAGCAGCTGGCTTAGCAGCAAGCCGCCGACGATCGAAATACCCAGCGGGCGGCGCAGCTCGGCGCCGTCGCCGAACCCGAGTGCCAGCGGTATCGCGCCGAGCAGCGCGGCCATCGTCGTCATCATGATCGGCCGGAAACGCAGCCGGCAGGCCTCGAAGATCGCGTCGCGCGTAGTCATCCCACGGCTACGCTCCGCCTCCAGCGCGAAATCGAT
>JBGPYP010000246.1:0-4126 GCA_041493285.1 Casimicrobiaceae bacterium | reverse complement strand
TGAGTTGGGGGAACCGCGCCCGAAGCGGCGCGAGCGCCCGCCACTGGCCAATCTCGCCGACGAGCAGCAGACGCGCGCCGCAGTCGCTCAGGATGTAGGCGATGTTCTCGGGAGCGTCGCTGGTGTAGAGCGGGACGACCACGAGACCCAGCGACTGTGCCGCCTGGTCGAGACAGACCCACTCGACGCTGTTCTTGAGGAGGACTGCGACCCGCTCGCCGGGCGCAAGATGCTCCTGCGCCAACGCTGCCTGCCAGCGCGCCGCCAGTCGCCGCATGTCGGCCCAGCTGTAGCTCTTCCAGCTGGCGGTTGCGGCGTCATACTGCCGATACGCCTCGGCCTCGGGTGTTCTCTCGCAGCGGCGCAGGAACAGGCCGGGCAGAGTGGCGGCCTCCAATGCAGGGATCAGGTCCGGCGTCAGCTGGTGTAGGTGTTCCACCGGCGCTCCTTCGTTGAGTTGCGCCTTCGCCGTCTTAAGCGCTTTGAGTCGAGCATAACCACGAGAACCATGCGATCACCGCACGCGAGTTCACGATGCCTCTGTGCACGTGGGGACGCCGAGGCCGACGCGACGGCGGATGCGGCGCAAACGGTTGGAATGGCCTGGTTTCTCCGTACTCGCGCTTTGCCGTAACAACCGACGCCCGAACTTCGATGGATCAGTGAGGTGTAAGCCTATGCGTCCTTGTCGTCCAGCGGCCAGCTGCGTTTGAGATAGGCGATTACGTTAAGATCGATCCCCGGCGCGGCATATACCCACGTCGGCTGGCGTTGATCGAAGCGGTGAAGCTGATCCTCCCGAACGTTCACGCCTTGCACCGGCAGGCCGAGCTTCCGGTACGTTTCGGCCGCCTTCTCATCGTCGGCAAAGAAGAGCCATTCCTGAACGAAGGCTCCCTGCAGGCGTTGCAGCTCGTGGCATAAGCGCTCCGGAACCGGGCAACGCGCCTCGGTCATCACTGGCGCGTAATCGACGACCCAGGGCCCGTAAACATCGTCTTCGATGCTGCGGTAAAACAAGGTCGCGTGCGTCGAATAATAGTGCTCCAGGGCGAAATACGCGGCAGGAAACGCATAGCTACAGGCGCCGGTATACCAGCCGTAGACGTCATCGCCGATGGTCAAGTAGAACAGCGCCGAGGCGACGCCTGCGCCACGCGGCGCGTACGCGAGGTACGAATGCGCTTCCAAGCTAAGGCTCCTTCGGCTTCGTTATCGGCTTAGCTACCGCAGCACGTTGGATCCAATCCTAGCCGGGCGGCCAGAACCCACAGTTGACGCACATCAAATGTTCGGCGCAGCGACGGCCACCACCGGGATGTGGTGCGCCGCCGGCGAGACCCTGCAAGCTCCCTGGCCGAAGGCGGGCAGGCACATATCATCTAAGGCGCTCAAGGCAGGAGCGTCATCTCTTGCGCGAGATCAAGCCCCGACCGGGCGCCGAGCCCACAATTGGAGCGTTGTCGCTTTTCGAATCCGGCACGGAGAACAAACATGGCTTTGTCCAAGGCTCACCTGTCGAAAATCGTAAGGAGGCTCGACCAACGCTACGCGTCGCTGCTCGAGGAAGTGCGCGACGCGCTGGAGAAGAGCGAGAACCAGCAGTACGTGGAGCTAATCGATCGGGGACCCGCGGACATCGGCGACCAGTCGGTCGGCGATGCGCTGGCCGACTTGAGCCTTGCGTTCATCGACCGGCATATCCAGGAAATTCGCGACATTGAAGCGGCGCAGGCACGCGTCAAGGGGGGCAGGTTCGGGATCTGCATCGGCTGTGGCGAAGAGATCGGGTTCGAACGTCTGCTCGCCTATCCCACCGCGAAACGCTGCCTCGTTTGCCAGCGGCAACGCGAGAAGACCTACGCTCACGAGGGAACCCCGACGCTCTGACCGCGCCCTGGTTGTGCCCGGAGGGCACCCGCATCGGTGTTGAAGGATTCCTTGCGGACCGCAACCGCATCGGCGACCCTTGCCCCAGCGCGTTGATGTTGACTTGAGTCAACGTTCACTCGGTTCGGGCTTGACGTATCGGCGGCTCAGACGTAGCGTATCCATGTCTGAGTGCAAGGCCGATTGCCAGCACAGACCGAAAAACGGAAAAGGCCTAAATTGCGCTAGTACGTGTCGCGGCTGTTTACGCAGCGTGCCCAATGCCTCAGGCGCTCACGACGGTGAGCGGAAAGCCCCGGTGCCGGATGGTCCGGGGCTTTCTTTTGGTGCCCATAGCTACTCTAAGTAGCGCCCTGCAATTCGACGATCGAGCCGCCGGCATGAAGCCTGCGAATCGCCTCCGCGAAAAGCCCCACCGCGCTGATCTGCGCAAGCCGCGCCTGCACCGCGGGGGCGGAAATGCGCAGCGGCGGGATCGTGTCGGTGACGAGGATCTGCTCGATCGGCGCCGCAGCGAGCACGCTATCGGCAGCCGCGGCGAAGACCCCGTGGGTGGCGACCGCAAGCACGCGCGTCGCGCCCGCCTTGCGGCAGGCCTGCGCCGCGCGGGCGACGGTGTTGCCGGCGGCGATCAGGTCGTCGACGATGATCGCGACCTTGCCATCGACGTCGCCCGCGAGTGCGTTGCCGGTGATGGTGCCGCCGCTGCGATACTTCTCGACGAAGGCCGCCGCGACCGGCCGTCCCAGTGCGGCGGCAAGCCGGCGCCGGAATTCCTCCGCGCGCTTGATCCCGCCGGCGTCGGGTGACACCACCGCGATCGCGGCGGCGCCGAGCTGTGGCGCGAGGTGCGCGACGAACAAGGGTGCCGCTTCCAGGTGCTCGGTGCGGCAGCGGAACGCGTTCTGGAACGCGACGAGGTTGTGCACGTCTAGCGTCACGACGCGATCGGTCCCGACCGCCTCGAACAGTTGCGCGACGTAGCGCGTGGTCACCGGATCGCGGGTCTTGGTCTTGCGGTCCTTGCGCGCGTAGGCGAGGTAGGGGACCACCGCCGTGACGCGTCCCGCCGCGGCATCCTTCAGCGCGCCGATGAAGAAGAGCAGCCGGACAAGCTTGTCGTTGACGCTCTGCGCCGCGTCCGAGTAGAGGGAATGGATCACGTAGACGTCGCGGTCGCGGACATTCTCGAGCGTGCGCGACTTGTGCTCACCGTCCTCGAACGCGCGCTCCTCGTGCGCGGACAACGCGATCCCGAGCGAGCGCGCGACGGCCTCGCCGTACGCGCGGCTCGCGTCGAGCGCGAACAGCAGCGGTCGATCGTTGTTCATCGGATCAGTCCCCTTGGCGCGTCCGCCACCGGGCCATGTTACGCTCACGTCGGCTCCTTGCCCCGCCATCGGCCATGACCCACTACGACGTATTCAACGGCGACGCCGACGGGCTGTGCTCGCTCCACCAGCTCCGGCTCGAAGAGCCGCGCGAGTCGGTGCTGGTGACCGGCGTCAAGCGCGACATCGCCTTGCTGGCGCGCGTTGGCGCGCAACGTGGCGATGCCGTGACCGTGCTCGACGTCTCGGCGGCGACCAATCGCACCGCGCTGGAAGCACTTCTGGAACGCGGCGTCGCGGTGCAATATTTCGACCACCATTTCGCCGGCGAGTTGCCACGGCACTTAGGGCTGCGGGCGACGATCGACACTTCGCCCGGCGTTTGTACAGGGATGCTCGTCGACCGCTATCTCCAGGGTAAGCGCCGCATCTGGGCGGTCGTGGCGGCGTTCGGCGACAACCTCGACGAGTCCGCGCGGGCGCTTGCGGCGCCCCTCGGGCTCGATGCCGCGCAACTCGACGCGCTGCGCGAGCTGGGCGAGAACCTGGCGTACAACGCGTACGGCGATACCGAGGCGGATCTGATCGTGCAACCGGCCGCGCTCTACCGGACGCTCTCGCGCTACGCCAATCCGTTCTCGCTGATCGCGAACGAACCGGTGCTTGATCGCATCGCTGCCGCGCAGCGCGACGATCTCGCGCAGGCGCGGGCGCTGGAACGCGAATTCGCGCTCGAGCGCGCGACCGTTTGGGTGCTTCCCGACGCGGCGTGGTCGCGTCGCGTCCGCGGCGCGTTCGGCAACGACCTCGCCAACCGTTTTCCCGATCTTGCCCACGCGATCCTCACGCCGGACGCGCAAGGCGGCTACGTGGTGAGCGTACGCGCGCCGCGAACGAAGCCGACC
>JBGPYP010000185.1:0-5334 GCA_041493285.1 Casimicrobiaceae bacterium | reverse complement strand
CATTTCTTCGGCGTGCTGCTGTCGCGCGAGCTGGGGGTGGCGATGGTGCACGTCCCGTACAAGGGCTCGGCCGCGTACACCAACGACCTCATCAGCGGGCAGGTGCCGGCGGCGGTCGACGCGATCGCCGATCTGACCGAGCTGCATCGTGCCGGGCGTATCCGCATTCTGGCGAGCTCCGGTGCAGTACGCTCTACCGCCGTGCCCGAGGTGCCGACGTTCAACGAGCTGGGCTTGAAGGGGGTCGAGGCGAGCGGCTGGTTCGGATTTTTCGCGCCCGCGAAGACGCCCAAACCGATCGTCGACGCGCTCAACCGCGGCATCAACAAAGCGCTGGCCTCGCCCGACGTCGCCGAGAAGCTCTCCAGGATCGGCATGGACCCGGCGACGGGAACACCGGAGGAATTCGCCCGGATCGTTGCCGCGGATTACGCGAAATGGGGGCCGATCGTGAAGGCGTCAGGGTTCAAGCCGGAGTAGCGGCGCGAGCCCGTGGCGAGGGGCCCCACGCAGAGCGTGGGGATCGCGCGAGGCGAGTCGGCGCAGCGGCCGACACGCGCCGATGCATGTTGCGCCTAGCGGGCAAGAGGCCGCCGCGACGCCACGCGAGTCTGTAGGTGCGAATTCGTTCGCACGCGGCGTGGCATGGTGCGACGACGGCCGAATGAATCCGGCCCGACGAAATCCGGCGCGACGACGTCCTGCGTTGGTTACGCTGCCAGCAGCTCGCGCAACACGAAAGGTAAGATGCCTCCGTGCAGGTAGTAGTCGACCTCGATCGGCGTGTCGATGCGCAGCAGCAGCGGTACCTTCTGCGCCGACCCATCCTTGCGGCGAATGGTCAGCGCGATATCCATCTGCGGCCGGATCCCCGCTTCGATACCGGTGATGTCGAATTCCTCGTCGCCCTGGATATTGAGCGAGACGACGCTGTCCGTGCCTTTGAACTGGCACGGAAGCACGCCCATGCCGACCAGGTTCGAGCGATGGATGCGCTCGAAGCTCCGCGCGACCACCGCCTTGACCCCGAGGAGCTGCGTACCCTTCGCCGCCCAGTCACGTGAGCTGCCGGTACCGTATTCCTCGCCGGCGAAGACGATCGTCGGCGTGCCGCGCGCGATGTAGGCCATCGCCGCGTCGTAGATCGACGCCTGCTTGCCCTCGGGCTGGGTGACCGTCACACCGCCCTCCACGCGCGAGCCGTCGGCTTTCGGCGGGAGCATCAGGTTCTTGATGCGCACGTTGGCGAACGTGCCGCGCATCATCACGTCGTGGTTGCCGCGGCGCGAGCCGTAGCTGTTGAAATCCGGAACGCCGACGTCGTGCTCGAGAAGATAGATGCCGGCGGGCGAAGTCGGTTTGATCGAGCCCGCCGGGCTGATGTGGTCGGTCGTCACCGAGTCGCCGAAGATGCCCAGTGCACGCATACCCCTGATGTCGTGCGCGTTGCCCGGCTGCATGGTGAAATCCTTGAAGAACGGCGGCTCGGCGATGTAGGTCGACTTGTCCCAGGCGTAGACCTGGCCGGTCGAGCTGGGGATCGCGTTCCACAGTGGGTTGTCCTGGGTGAAGTCGCTGTACAGCCTCCGGTACGTCGCCGGGTCGGTGGCGTATTGCATCACCGCACCAATCTCATCCGATGTGGGCCAGATGTCGCGCAGGAACACCGGCTTGCCATCGCTGCCATTGCCCAGCGGCTCGGTCGTGAGGTCGATGTTGGCGCGGCCGGCGATCGCGTAGGCGACGACCAGCGGTGGCGAGGCGAGGAAATTGGCCTTGATGTTGGGGTGAATCCGCGCCTCGAAATTGCGATTGCCCGACAGCACGGCTGCGCAGACCAGATCGTTCTGCGAGATCGTCTCCTCGATCGACGGATCGAGCGGACCCGCGTTGCCGATGCAGGTCGTGCAGCCGTATCCGGCGAGATAGAAGTTGAGCTTCTCCAGCTCGGGCAACAGCCCGGCTTTGGTCAGGTACTCGGTGACCACGCGCGAGCCCGGCGCGAGCGAGGTCTTGATGTGCGGCTTGACCCTCAAGCCCTTGGCCGCGGCCTTCCTGGCGAGCAGGCCCGCGGCGAGCAGCACCCCCGGGTTCGAGGTGTTGGTGCACGAGGTGATCGCCGCGATCAGCACGTCGCCGTTGCCGATATCCACCGGTTTGGCGCCCGTCGCGGGAACGCGATTCTGCGTCGGGCGGTTGTCGACCATCTCGACCACATCGCGCGGATGACCGTTGTTGGGCAGCTGGAGCGCGCTGTCGCTGATCTGCGGTGCGG
Organism: Casimicrobiaceae bacterium; assembly: GCA_041493285.1. Lineage (GTDB taxonomy): Bacteria > Pseudomonadota > Gammaproteobacteria > Burkholderiales > Casimicrobiaceae > PALSA-1003. The sequence continues at coordinate 3,059 of JBGPYP010000185.1, read as the reverse complement.
CCGTGCTGTAGAGCTTCGTCGGGTAACGACGCGCAAGCTTGTCGGCGGGCTGATTGAAACCGTTGTCCGCAGTCGATTTAGAGAACAGCGTGTTGAAGGATTCCTTCATCTTGGGCAGGGGGATGCGGTCCTGCGGCCGCTTCGGGCCGGCAAGGCTCGGGACGACCGTCGCCAGGTCGAGCTCCACCGTCTGCGAATAGTCGATCGCGCCGGCGGCAGGGATGCCGAACAAGCCCTGAGCCCGGAAGTACGCTTCGAAAGCCTCGATTTCCTCAGCCGTGCGCCCGGTCTTGGCGAGATAGTCGACCGTCTTGTCGTCGACGGCGAAGAAGCCCATCGTCGCGCCGTATTCGGGCGCCATGTTGCCGATGGTGGCCCGGTCGGGAACGGCGAGCGAAGCGGTGCCTTCGCCGAAGAACTCGACGAACTTGCCGACCACCTTCGCCTTGCGCAGCATTTCGGTGACGACGAGCACGAGATCGGTGGCGGTGACGCCTTCGTTGAGTCGCCCCGTCATGTGCACGCCCACGACGTCGGGCGTCAGGAAGTAGACCGGCTGGCCGAGCATGCCCGCCTCGGCCTCGATGCCTCCCACGCCCCAGGCGACCACGCCGATGCCGTTGATCATCGTCGTGTGCGAGTCGGTGCCGACCAGCGTATCAGGGTAATAGACGCCGTCCTTCCGGTGCACGCCCCGCGCCAGGTATTCGAGGTTGACCTGATGCACGATACCGATGCCCGGCGGCACGACCTTGAACGTATCGAACGCCTGCATGCCCCACTTCATGAACTTGTAGCGCTCGGCGTTGCGCTGGAACTCGACCTTCATGTTGAGGTCGAGCGCATTCTTCGTGCCGTAGTGATCGACCTGCACCGAATGGTCGACGACTAGGTCGACCGGTACCAGCGGCTCGATCACCTTCGGGTTCTTGCCCATGCGCTGCGCCACGCCGCGCATCGCGGCGAGGTCGCACAGCAGCGGAACGCCGGTGAAATCCTGCAGCACGACCCGCGCGACGACGAACGGAATCTCCTCGGTTCGCGACGCGTTGGCGCCCCAGTTCGCGAGCTCTCGCACGTGCTCCTCGGTCACCTTCTTGCCGTCGCAGTTGCGCAGCACCGACTCGAGCACGATGCGGATCGACACCGGCAGCCGAGAGATCTTGCCGACGCCGGCCTTTTCCAGCGCGGGCAGCGAGTAGAACTGGCCGGCCTTGCCGCCCGCGGTGCGAAACTGCTGCAGCGTGCCGTGGCGATTGTGCGCCATCGCCGCTCCTTACTTCGTCGGGGCCGGGGCGTAGCCGCCCTTGTGCTTCGGCGCTGCCGACTTGTCCTCATGCGTGCCATGCGACGGCGTCGTCGCGTCCGCGGTCGCCTGGTCTTCGCTCTTCACGTTGATCTTCACGCCGTTGGGGAGGATGACGTCGCCCGGCTTTTGGTCCGACTTGCAAGCTCCCGTCCACTTGGCCTCCAACAACGCAGTGCCTTCGGCCTTGCCCCGGATCGGCGGGTCGAAGGTCGACTTGCTCTCGATCTTGTACGCCGAGTCGAATTTGCCGGTGATCACCGCATGCGTCTTCGCCGTCGTCTTGGTCTGCCCGAGCTTGCACACGGCATCGACAATCAATTTGTCGCCTTCACGCGCCACCTTGCTGGTCTCGCACTTTTCGTTGCGCATGCCTTCGGCGAGCTGGCGGAGCGCGTTGTCCGAGGCCTGATCGATACACATCTGGTAGACGCGCGCTTTTTCCTCGGTTCGCGTCGACGTGCGCTTGACCTCCCACAGGCCGGATTTTCGCTGGAACTTGTCTTCGGCCTGCGCGGCACCGGCGGCGAGGGTAAGGGCGAGAAACAGAAGGAACGTTTGCTGCATTGCGGTCTCCGGGTAACGTTGGTTGAAGCTAGATGACGAACAGATCGACGAACTCGTGCACGGGCGTCGACGCGAGCCGGCCGGCGTCGAGCGCAAGCTCGAGGATAGCGCGCTGCTGCTTCGCCGGGAAGCGGCGGGCGAGGTTGGTCCTGAACTTCTCGACCAACAACGGGATGCCTTCCGGGCGGCGGCGGCGGTGGCCGATCGGATACTCGACCACGACCTCCTTCAGTTTGCTCCCGTCGGCGAACTCGACCGTGATAGCGTTGGCGATCGAGCGCTGGCCGGGGTCGAGGTAATCTTTCGAGAAGTCGCGGTCCTCGACGCAGACCATCTTGGCGCGCAGCGCGTCGATCCGCGGATCCGCGGCCACGGCGTCCTCGTAGTCCGCGGCGGTGAGCCGGCCGAAGATCAACGGCACCGCGACCATGTACTGGATGCAGTGGTCGCGGTCGGCGGGATTGGCGAGCGGGCCCTTCTTGTCGATGATCCGGATCGCCGATTCGTGGGTGCGGAGGGTGATGCGGCGGATCGTGTCGATCCGGTCGCGGACCTCGGGGTGCAATGCCATGGCGCATTCGACCGCGGTCTGGGCGTGGAATTCCGCGGGAAACGAAATCTTGAACAGGATGTTCTCCATGACGTAGCTGCCATAAGGCCGCTGGAACGCGAACGGCTTGCCCTTGAACAGCACGTCGTAGAAGCCCCAGGTCTTGGCGGTCAGCACCGACGGATAGCCCATCTCCCCCTTGGCGACCATCAGCGCGAGGCGGACGGCGCGCGCGGTGGCGTCGCCGGCGGCCCAGCTCTTGCGCGAGCCGGTGTTGGGCGCGTGGCGGTACGTGCGCAGCGACTGGCCGTCGACCCAGGCGAGCGACACCGCGTCGACGATCTCGTCGCGCGTGAGCCCGAGGAATTGCGCCAAGACCGCGGTCGAGGCGACCTTCACCAGCACGACGTGGTCGAGCCCCACGCGGTTGAAGCTGTTCTCCAGCGCAATCACGCCCTGGATCTCGTGCGCCTTGATCATCGCGGTCAGGACGTCGCGCATCGTCGGCGGTTTCCTGCCCGCAGCCGTCGCGTTGCGTGACAGCCAGTCGGCGGTCGCGAGGATGCCGCCCAGGTTGTCCGAAGGGTGACCCCATTCCGCGGCGAGCCAGGTGTCGTTGAAATCGAGCCAGAGGAT
>JBGPYP010000226.1:0-4330 GCA_041493285.1 Casimicrobiaceae bacterium | reverse complement strand
GTCACGATCAGCGCGGGGTCGAGTCGCAGGACGTGGCCGGCCGCGCGAAAGCGCGCGTGAAACCCCGGTTCCCAGAATCCGCCGGCCAGGAGATCCTGATGCTCGACGATGAGCGAGCGTCGGTACAGCGCATTGTCGGCCGCGACTTCGGTCACCACGCCGGCCGCCTGCGGCGTCGCGAACGCGGTGTAACGCAACAGGTAGATCGCCCACGCAACAGGTCTCGCGGCCGCGTCGTTAACGAGCACGCCGCCGATCGCCGCCGCAGGGTCGTCAACGTGCGCTTGCAGGCGTGCCACCCAATCGGGAGCGGGGATGCAATGCGCGGTTGTGGTCGCAACCCACGTCCCGGTCGCGGCCCGAATGCCATCGCGCCAGAGGTGCGGGATCAACGCGTCAGCGCCACCGTAAAGGTCGACGACGTTGCCATCCCCGGCCGCGTTGCGGCGTCCCTCGGGCGGCGTTGCCGCATGACAGAAGATGAACTCGACGTCCGGATGCGCGTCCGGCGTGAGTGCGGCCACGATGTCGGGAAGGTTCTCCTCAGCGCGCTGAACGGCGATGACGACGGAGAGCCTCGGCGGGGGACTCACTCGGTGCCCCGTACAATGCGCAGCGCGCGCCGCAGCATGAGATAGCCGCGCGTCGCGAAAGCGTCGAGGTGGTCGTAGCACAGCGGCGAGCGCAGATAGTGGGCATCGAGCCGGGGCAGGCGGCTGCGGTCGCCGCTACTCGTAAGCGGAGCGAGCGCCGTCGTGAACGCCGCCGCATACCGTGCACCCACGCGGGCGCGCACGCGCGTATCGTGATGGCCGAATGGATACGCGAAGTAGCGCGGCCGACGGCCGACGTGCCGCTCGATCAGCGTATCGGCGGTCGCGCATTCCTCGTCGATCTCGGCGTCGGAGAGCGTGCGGCAATCGCGGTGGGTGTGCGTGTGGCCCTCGATGGCGACTCCGGCGCGATGCAACTTCTCGATCTGCGCCCAGTCGAGCATTGCGAACCGTCCCGAATTGCCCGCGATTGCGCCGTCGGCGACGCTGCCCGTGGCGAGGAACAAATGCGCGCGTGCGCCGTGGCCGCGCAATACGGGCAGGGCCGCGGCGAACACCGAGTGCATGCCGTCGTCGAAAGTCAGTGCGATCGCGTCCCCGAACGCTGGCTCGAGCAGCGTATCGAGATCGACGATCGGCAGGCCGCCGCGCTCCAGCGCGCCGAGGAAGGCGTCGAACCGGCGCGGCGGATACGAGAGCGGCCCGCGAGCGTCGTCGATGCTGTGGAAGGTGATGACCGCGCGGAAGCTCAATGCGCTCTCCGTGGTGCCGTTGCGTCCATCAGCGCTTGCACGCGGTCGAGATACGCGCGTACGTGCGCAGTCTCGTTGTAGGTCGTCTCGTAGGCCGCCCGGCCCCGGCGTCCCATCTCTTCGGCGAGACGCGGCTCGCATGCGAGCCGGTGGATCGCAGCGACGAGTGCGCCCAGGTCGGCGCAGACGACGCCCGCGTCGGCCGCGCGCACGACCTCGCCACAGCCGCCGGCTTCGAGCGCGAGCACCGGCGTTGAACAGGAGAAGGATTCGACCGCAACCAGGCCGAAGGTCTCCGGCGCGAGCGAGGGGATGATCGTCGCCGTCGCCGCCGCGTAGCGCGCCGGCAGCTCGGTCGCCGCCACGCTGCCGAGAAAACGAATGTTGCGCGCGGACTCGAACTCGCGCTCGAGCGGCAGGCGCAGCTCGCCCTCTCCGGCGACGTCCAGGTCGTACTCGGGAAGCCGCGAGAAGGCCTCGACCAGCGGCCGGATGCCCTTCGGCGGGGTAACGCGTCCGACGAAAAGGAACCGCGGGCGCGAAGACGGCGCCGGCGCGTTCGCGGGCGGGCCTTCGAGCCGGGAGAACAGCGGCAGGATTTCGATCGGGCGAGAGATCCCCGCTTCGCGGTGCTTGCGCGCGGTGAAGTCGCTGGGGGCAAACAGCAGATCGACGTGCTCGAGCTCGCGCGCGATGAGGCTGCCCTGGCGCCAGAGCTGCGGCGGGATGCCCGAACGCAGACAGCAGCTGAAGCACGTCGGACGATCGCAGGCGCGCTCGCGGTTCTTCCAGAAGATGTGCGTCGGGCATAGCAGCCAATGCTCGTGCAGCGAATAGAGCTTCGTCCTGGCGCGCCCCAGCGAGAGCACGCCGGGCCCGCCGACGAGCGAGATGTTGTGGAAATGGATGACGTCGAAGTCGCGCGCCAGGATCGCCTCGAGCTCCTCGCGCTTCAATCCCGGTCGACCGGTCTGCTGAGTGATCAACGGCGACAAGGCTCCCCACGCGCTGTGCAGGCGATGGACGACGATGCCGTCGTCCTCAGTGGGTAGTGACGGCGGCACGCGGCCACCGAGGCGGAACGCATCCTCGCAATGCACGACCTCGACGTCGTGGCCGGCGCGCTTCAAGGCACGCGCGAGCGCCTGCACGTAGACGGCGTCACCGCCGTGGTGATACGGCGGATAGAAGGTCGTGACCATGCAGAAGCGCATTACGGGACCTCTGAGCAAGCCTCACGTGAGCCGCGTTTCTCGCGCAATGGACTCAGATGCTAGGCGTCGCGGCGCAGCGAAATAGTGCGTGCTATTCGCAAGCCGCGCAACAACGCAGATGAGGCCATTGCGCCGAAACCCAAAGGGACGGGGCTTTCCGGGCGATCTGCTTTGTCGCGCCGCTCGCCCATGGGACCTACCATGGGCTTCGCGTCGCTTCGCACAGCTCATCCCGGAAAACCTCCGTCGCGGCCACGTGGGGCCTGCTCAGAGGTCCCCTAGCCCCGCAGCTTGCTCGAGGCTCGCCATCGTGAGTGCCGCCGCGCGCGTCCAGGAGAATTGCGGCGCGCGCGCCAACGCTTTGCCGCGCAGGGATTGCAGCAACGCGGCATCGGTCGCGATGCGCGAGATCGCGCTCGCGAGTTCCGCCGCGGAGCGCGGATCAAACAGCAGCCCGGCATCGCCGACGACCTCGGGGACGGCTCCGGCCGCGCTGGACAGGACCGGCACGCCGCAGGTGATCGCCTCGATCGCCGGCAGCCCGAAGCCCTCGGACAGCGACGGCATGACGACCGCGAGCGCCGACGAATACAGGCCGATCAGTTCGCGATCCGGAACGAAGCCGGGAAAGAGCACGCGCTCGCGCAGCACGGGATGCTCGCGCGCATACCGGTGCAGCTCCTCGGCGCAGGAGTGGAAGCCGGCGCCGCCAGGATCGCCGGCGATGACCAGATGCAAATCGTCGACGCCGCCGCGCGACATCGCCTCGGCAAACCCCTGCTGCAGCAGCAGCAGATTCTTGTGCGGCGCGAGGCCGCCGACGTAGAGCAGGAAACGAGCCCCCGGCGGCAGACCGATGCGGCGGCGCGCGGCCTCGATCGCCACCGCGTCGCTGCTGCGACGAAACTGCGCGCTTGCCGCTTCGGTCGTGACGTCGATACGGTCGGGGGCCACTTTGAGATAACGCACGATATCCTGTTTCGACGCCTGCGAGACGGTCAGCACGCGCGTTGCCTGCCACAGCGCCGCGCGAACCTTGAGGGCCCACAGCCGGCGGCCGCGGCGTTCGGGGAAGACCAGCTCCGGGAATTTCTCCGCGATCGCGTCGTGGACGCCGACAACCGATCTCTGCCCGGGTCGCAGCGGATACCACGAGTAAACCGCCGGAAAGAAGAACACGTCAAGGCGATGCGCTGCCGTCGCGACCGAGCACGCGGCGATGTCGGCCAGACGGCGGCGCCCCGCTGCAACGGCAGCCTCGACCACCGTCGCGCGGGCAGCGACCTGCACGACCGTCACGTCCAGCGCCGCGATTTCGGGCGGGACGGGGCCGTCGAAGAAGAGCGTGAACCGGTGCGCCGCGCCTCCGGCGACCAAAGCCGGCAGCAGCTCGCGCGTGAACCGGCCGAATCCGCGCTGATTCCACCAGCAGGTTCCGTCGATGCCGATCTTCATCAGCGCCACGCGTCCAGCGTTCGTCCGGGCCCGGCGAGGTAGCCTGTCGCCTCGCCGGCCGCCCACGCGGTTCCCATGCAGCATACCCACGCCCCGACGGCCCACCACGCGCTAGGCGGAACTGCCGCGCGCATTGCGCGCAAGCCGCGGCCGGAGAGCACCGGCGGCAGCAGGAGCGCCTTGAGCAGCCACCACGTCCGCCGTCCCGCAGACACACCCCGGGCGCGCATGCCACCATAGAGGCGCCCGTGGCGGAAGCGCTCGCCAAGGCGCGTTCCGCGATCGTCACCAGGTCGGTATTCGACCGCCATGTCGGGATGCATCCGCAGGCGCCCGCCGGCGGCAAGCAACGCGG
>JBGPYP010000260.1:0-3925 GCA_041493285.1 Casimicrobiaceae bacterium | reverse complement strand
CTTGCCTGCGGTTCCTTGACCTTCACGATCATGTCGGCAGCAGCAAACACCTCCGCCGCGGTGTCGACGACCCTGCCGCCTGCGCGGCGGTACGCTTCGTCGTCCATGCCGATGCCCTGCCCGGCATTGTGCTCGACGATCACGTCGTGCCCGCGATGGACCGCCTCGCGCACGCTGCCCGGCGTCAATCCGACCCGGTTCTCCAATACCTTGATTTCCTTCGGTACGCCGATGCGCATGGAAACCTTTGCAATTACACAGTTGATTGCCAGCGACGTCTGCTGCGTTCAAACTCGATGATGCCTCGGCTCATTGCCAGCAACGCGCGGCGAAACAATATCAGGCGGGTTCGCGCGCTCGTACTCGTCCCTCTGCCCGCGGCCACGTCGTTCGTTTGGCAACGCGGAGATCGTAGTCCACCTGCAATCCCACCCAGACCTCAGCCGAAGTCCCAAAGTACTTGGCAAGCCTCAGCGCAGTATCCGCGGTGATGCCGCGCTTGCCATTGACAATGTCGCTGATCCTGTTGGGCGGCACGTCGAGATCGCGCGCCAGCGCATTGATGCTGATCCCGAGCGGTTTCATGAAATCCTCGAGCAGGATCTCGCCTGGAGGAATCGGGTCGAGCAGTTTCCTGGGCATGATGACTCCTAATGATAGTCCACGATCTCGACGTCCCATGCTTCGCGACCCTCCCAGCGGAAGCAGATGCGCCGTTGATCGTTGATGCGAATGCTGTGCTGCCCGCGGCGGTCGCGCGTCAGCGCCTCGAGCCGGTTTCCCGGCGGTACACGCAAGTCATCGCGGGCGCGCGCCTGATGCAAATACAGCAGCTTGCGCCGGGCCGCTCGCTCGATATTACGGAAACGCGCAACGGGCTCGTCCTTAAACAGGCGCTCCGTGTCCGCGTCCTTGAACGAGCGGATCATAGGAACATCGTATTATGGCTTTCGTAATAGCGCAAGTTTCTCTCTTGGTTCGACCAGCCCAGGTGAAACAGGGGCCGGTCGCGGCGTAGCGATGCAACCTCACCGCGCGGCGGCGTGGGTCGCGGTGACCTGCGCGTACGCCGCGGCGAGCGTGGCGATGCCCGGCTCGATCCGCTCGGTCGCGATCGATGCAAAGCCGAGCCGCGCGTAGTTCTTCGGAGCGGATTTGGCCAGCGAGTCGGCGGCGAAGAACACGTCCCCCGGTTCGACCAGCACGCCCAGGCGCTCCGCGGCGACCGCGAGCGAGCGCGTATCGGCGCCGTCGGGGAACCTGAGCCAGAACGACGAAGCCCCGGCGACGGTCTGGAATGCAACGTCGGGCAGGTGCCTCGCCAATGCCGCAGCCACCACCGGTGCGCGTTCGGCGTACGTCTGTTTCAGCCGGCGCAGCAGCGCATCGTGGTAGCCCATCGCGAGGAACAGTCCGACGGAGCGTTCGTTGTTCGCCGCGGGGTGGCGCAGCATCAGCCGCCGCAGCGCGCGCAGTTCCTTGACCAGTTCGCGGCTGGCGACGATATAGCCGAGCCGGATGCCGGGCACGAGCGTTTTCGACAGGCTGCCGACGTAGATCACCCGCCCACTGCGATCGAGGCTCTTCAGCGCCGGTTGGACCCGCCCCTCGAAGCCCAGCTCGATCTCGTAGTCGTCCTCGATCAGCACCCGATCCCGGCGCTGCGCCCACTCGAGCAGCGCCTCGCGCCGCGCGAGCGGCATGGTGACGTTGGTCGGGCATTGATGCGACGGCGTGACGTAGACGTATTCGCAGGCGTCGAGCGGCGCGGACAGCGCCAGGCCGTCGCCGTCGAGCGGCAGGACGACGACGCTGGGCGTGCGCGAAGCGAAGATGTTGCGCGCATCCGGGTAGCCGGGATCCTCGACGCCGACGGTTGTCGCGGCGCCGACCAGCAGCGTCGCAAGCAGGAAGAGCGCGTGCTGCGCGCCGACGGTGACCAGGATCTCGTCGGGCGCGGCCCACACGCCGCGGCGTGACAGGAGCCGGGTCTGGATCTGCTCGATCAGCAGCGCGTCGTCGGCGTCGATAAGGTCGCCGGCCCATGCGCGCACTTCGACGGTGGAGAGCGCCTGGATGCCGCACTCGCGCCAGCCGGCGACCGGCATCTGCGCGGGATCGAATTGCCCGTAGAGGAACGGGTACGGGTATTTCTGCCAGTCGGCTGGCTTGACGATGTTGCGCTGGCGCGACACCGAGGAGCGCAGGCGCGGCGACCAGGCGATCGGCGGCGGCGCGTCCGCCGGCGCGAAAACGCGCGGCCGCGCGGTGGCATGCCCGGCGAGGATCTCCGGGTTGACGTAGTGGCCGCTGCGGCTCCGGGTGTGCAGATAGCCCTCGTTGACCAGCAGCTCGTAGGCCAAAGCCACGGTGTTCCGCGCCACGCCGAGCTGCCGCGCGAGCACGCGAGTCGACGGCAGCCCCACCCCGACCGGAATCTGCCCGTCGAGGATCGCCGCCACCAGCATCTCGCGGATCTGCGCCTGCAGGGTGATCCGGCTCTTGAACGTGAGCTGGATCAACTGGTTCCAGAGCGGGCTGGGCGAGCGCATGCGGCGGCTGAGGAGGAAGGCGGGTTGCGCGACCGGGATGACGCACGACGCAACCGTTGACGCATGATGCCGCATCGGCACCGGCACCGGCAAATCGTCCTGGCCCAGCCACGCCCGACGAACTGGCTCTGGCCGCGGCGGTCGATTGGGATTACAAGTAGACTTGTTACCTACGGGTCAAGCGCCGCCGCGCCTCCCGCCGTGCAAGGAGCTCCCGATGGACCACGCCGAACTCACCCTCCGCGACCAACCGCAACCACGCCAGATCTCGCTCGACGAGTACTGGATGCCGTTCACGCCCAATCGCGACTTCAAGTCCGACCCGAAGATGGTCGTGCGCGCGGAAGGCATGTACTACTGGAACGACCGCGGCGACAAGCTGATCGATGCGTCGTCGGGCATGTTCTGCGTCAACGCGGGCCATGGCCGGAAGGAGATCGCCGACGCCGTGCATCGGCAGCTCTCCGAGCTCGACTTCATCGCGCCCTTCCTGCGCGGCCATCCCAAGCAATTCGAGCTTGCTGCGCGCGTCGCGGAACTCACCCCGGGCGACCTGAACCGCATCTTTTTCGTCAACTCCGGCTCGGAGGCGGTGGATACCGCGATGAAGGTCGCGCTGGCGTACCACCACGCGCGCGGCCAGGGCGGGCGCAACATGTTCGTTTCACGCGAGCGCGCCTATCACGGCGTCAACTTCGGCGGCGTGGCCCTTTCGGGCATCGTCAACAACCGGCGCAAATTCGGACCGACGCTACCCGGAGTCGTGCACATGCGCCACACGCACCTGAAGGAGAACTTCTTCGTCCGCGGCGAAGGCGTGCACGGCGCGGAGCTGGCCGACGATCTGCTGCGCTTCGTCGCGCTCTACGGCGCGGAGAACATCGCCGCCTGCTTCATCGAGCCGATCGCCGGCTCGACGGGCTGCCTGGTGCCGCCGAAAGGGTATCTCAAACGCGTACGCGAGATCTGCGACCAGCACGGCATTCTGCTGGTGTTCGACGAAGTGATCTGCGGTTTCGGCCGGACCGGCAAGGCGTTCGCCGCGCAAAGCTTCGGCGTTACGCCGGACATCATGACCATGGCGAAGGGGCTCACCAACGGCGCGCAACCGATGGGCGCGGTCGCGATCAGCGAGCGCATTCACGACACGATCGTCGCCGCCGCGCAGGACGGCGCGATCGAGTTCTTCCATGGCTACACGTATTCAGGCCACCCGGCGCCGTGCGCGGCGGCGCTGGCGACGCTGGACATCTACCGCAAGGAAGCGCTCTTCGAGCGCGGCGCGGCGCTGTCGCCATATTTCCTCGACGGCCTCTGGTCGCTCAAGGACCTGCCCGCGGTCGCCGATCTGCGCGGCTACGGCATGCTGGCGG
>JBGPYP010000121.1:0-7690 GCA_041493285.1 Casimicrobiaceae bacterium | reverse complement strand
TAAGGAACCTCTGAATAAGTCCCACGCGGATTGCGTTGCTGGCAAAATGCGGATGAATGCGAGGCGCGCGACGACGGTCGTAGCTTGGGCGACGATGCCGAGGAGCGCGACGAAGCAGGCGCTGCATTTTGCCGCAACCCGGATGGGACGGGGCTCATTGGCCACTGAGCGGGCGATCTGCTTTGTCGCTCCGTTTGCGAAGGGGGTCGAGCCATTCGCTTCGCCTCGCTTCGCGCAGCTCATCCCGAAAAGCCCCCGTCGCAACCGTGCGGGACTTGTTCAGAGGTTCCCTAAGCGAGCCGCGGCGCCGGCGCCGCTGCACGGTAGTAATATAGCAACCGCCCGCAAGCACAAGGAACCTTGATGACGAATACAATGGACCGCGAAGCGGTCCTGGAGTCATCGAACCCGATCGGATTCGACGGCATCGAATTCATCGAGTACGCCACGTCGAAGCCGCAGGCCCTTGGCGGGATGCTGGAGATGATGGGGTTCCGGCCAATCGCCCGTCACCGCTCGCGGGAGGTCGAGCTGTACCGGCAGGGCTCGATGAACGTCATCGTGAACGCGCAAGCGGCCGACGTACCGCGGACGGCGCAACCCATCGAAAGACCGGTCATCAGCGCGTTCGCGGTGCGTGTGCGCGACGCGGAATACGCATTTCGCCGGGCGCTGGATCTCGGCGGCTGGGAAATACCGGTGCGCGCCCGAGCGATGGAGCTCAACATCCCCGCGATACATGGCGTCGGCGAGAGCCTGATCTATTTCGTCGATCGCTACGACGAGTTCTCCATCTACGACGTCGACTTCAGGCCGATCCCGACTGTCGATCCGCATCCCCCGGCGGTCGGCAACCTGCATTTCTTCGGCCTCGTGCAGTACATCGATCCTGATCGAACCCCCGACTGGATCGAATTTTATTCACGCATCCTGGGCTTCAGGCTGCTGCCGGACCGGGTGCGCTTCGGAATCATGCCCAAAGGCGTCCTGCTCGAGAGTCCGAGCGGCCATTTCTTCCTGCAACTGATCGAGCCGGATGGCCCGAGTGCCGCGGTGCTTTGGGAGGAACAGCTGCAGCGCATCGGTCTCGGCACTCCGGATGTCATGGCCACCGTTGCGCAACTCGAGAAGCGGGGAATCGAGTTCATCGCGTCCGAGCACGCTCGATCGAGCAAGCGCGGGGCCCTGACGAAACCGTATCTCGGCAGCGTGATGTTCGAGCTCGTCCACAGCGAATCCGACCCGCGTGCGGGGCAGCGATGAATTTCGGCGACTTCGGCATGGACACCGCTTCGCTCACCGGATCGCTCGAAGGCAAGCTCTCCGCGGTGCGGCAGGCCGGATTCTCGCAAGTCATGATATCGGCCGCCGACATCGTAGGGCACCCGCTTGGCATGACGGCAGGCGCGCGCGCTGTTCGGGATAGCGGCTTGCGCGTCACGGGATTCGAAGCACTTCGCGACTTCGAAGGGCTCACCGGGCAGCTCCACGCCTACAAGGTCGCCGTCGCAAAATCCATGCTCACGGTCTGCCACGCCGTCGGCACTCACCTGCTGCTCGTCGAGGCGTCGACATCCACTCATGCCAATACGAGTGCCGATGCGATCGCGCGCGACCTGCACAAGCTGGCGATGCTGGCGATCCCGCTCGACATCCGGATCGCATTCAAGGGGCTGTCGTGGAGCCGGACCGCAAACGAGCTAGCGATCGCGTCGGACGTCGTCTTTCGTGTGGCCTGCCCGAACGTAGGCCTGGCGATCGACTCGTTCGACATGTTCGCTTCGGGGACGCCGCAGGAAGAGCTCGACTTGCTCGATCCGCGGCAAATCTTCCTCGTTCAACTTTCCGATTACATGTGGAAGGACATCCCGTCGGCCGCGGAGCAGGCGGCGACGGCAATCCATTTTCGGGTATTTCCCGGCGAGGGAGCCCATAGCGACTCGCTGGCAAGTTTCGTGATGCGACTGGACAAGATAGGTTACGGCGGCGATTACAGTTTCGACGTGTACAACGATGACTACCATCAGATCCCGCCCGACGTCGTCGCCGACCGCGCGCGACAGGCTGCCGAATGGCTGGGAGAAACGGTGCTCCGGCGAACGCTGCCGGTACCGAATCTGGAACGCCTGCGGCGCCCGACGGCGAAGCACGCTGACGCGCATGGCGTGACGCGATAGCGCTTGCGCACCCATCGTGAACAGCGACGAGCACGCCGCCCCACCGCGAATAACGACAAGGCTCCTCGAAGGTTCGAAACCCGGACACCGGTGCGACTAGCGTACGGTCCACGGTCGCAGGGCGAGCCCTGTCAAGGGCGATCATCGCTCGACCGGCATCGGTTCCGGCTTCGGATACTTCCACTTATTGTGCACCCAAAGCCAGTCCGCGGGACTCGAGCGGATCTCCTCCTCCAGCTTGCGCGCGTACGCCTCGGTGATCCAGGTATCGCCCCCGCTTCCCCCTTTCTCGGGCTCGTCATACGGCGGCTCGGCGAGCACGTGCAGGTGCACCGCGTAATGCCCGCGCGTTAGCCTGCGCATCGCGACGTACACGACCGGCGCCTCCAGAAAGCGCGCGATCTTCTCGGCGCCGACGAAGAATGCCGTGTCCTGGTTGAGGAAGCGCGTCCAGTGCTTGTCCATGCTCTTGAGCGGCGTCTGGTCGGCGACCAGGCCGTACGCGCGCAGCTCGCCCGCGCGCCGCAGCAGCTCGAAGGCAAAACTGTTGATCGGGATCGGTTTGCCGCCGAAGCGGCTGCGCGCCTCGCGCATGTACGCATCGAGGCTGGGCAACCGGATCGGCTTGTACACCGCATCGATCGGAACCCCGAAATGCGCGCCGCCCCCGGGAAGCAGCCATTCCCAGTTGCACACATGCGCCGTAAGCAGGATGGAAGAGCGGCGCTCGGCGACGAAGCGCGTGACCAGCTCCGGGTTGTCGATGACCATCCGCTCCTTGAGTTGCTCGGCGCTCGCGCGCCACCCCCAGAGCAGCTCGACGAACACCTCGCTCATGTTGCGATACGACTGTCTCAAGATCGTGGTGCGCTCGGCTTCGGTCTTCTCCGGGAACGAGCGTGCGATATTCCGCGCGGCGAGGTCGCGCCGCCAGCGCAGCAGGTGAAACGTGACAAAATAGATGAACCCTGCGACGCCGTAGAGCGTGGTCAGTGGCAGGCGACCCAGCGAGCGGAGGAGGAAGACCATCGGTTGTGACGCGGGGGAATGTTTCTTGGCGCCGGCTGGCGCGCCATACCGCTCGAGGGCAAAAGGCGAGTGAGCGTAGACGATTTCTCAAGCCCGGGCAATCCGGAGGACGCATTGGCCGAGATCGCCTCGCCGGCGGCAGGCGTCGCTCTGTGGTGGGCGCCGCTCGCCACGAGCGACGCCGAGGTCGCACGGGTGTCGACCTGGCTGGCGCCCGAGGAGCACACGCGCGCGGCGCGCTACGGCCGGGAGACGCTCGCCCGCCGCTACGTCGTCGGCCGCGCGCTGCTGCGCTGGGTTCTCGGCCGCACGGTCGGCGTGCCTCCCGCCGAAGTGCCGATCGTACGCGGGGCTCGCGGCCGGCCGCAGCTCGAAGGAGATACAGGCATCGACTTCAACGTTTCGCACACCGAAGGTGTGGCTCTGATCGGCATCGCACGCCAAGGGCGGATCGGCGTCGACGTCGAGCATAGCGGGCGCGACGTTCGCGCCGATGGGCTCGCGCGCAAGTTCCTGACTCCGGCCGAACAGGCCACGCTCGCGCCGCTCGCGGAAGCCGAGCGCCGCGCGCGGTTCCTCCGCTACTGGACGTGCAAGGAAGCGATGAGCAAGGCGACCGGCGACGGGTTGTCGGCCCCCTTCCGCCAGCTCGACGTGGAACTCGCCGACACCATCGAGCTCGTCCGCGGTCCTGCTCCGTATGAACCATCGCGCTGGCGCCTGCACGCGGTCGACGCGCCGGCGGGCTATGTCGCGACGGTGGCGCTGTGGTCAGGCGACAGCCGGCATCTCACGCCACCGCCACCAGCCGATCCAGCGTCGCCGGGTCGTTGAGCAGTTCCGCGCTCGCCGCACGGTGCACCACACGGCCGCGATCGAGCACCATCGCCTGCGTGGTTAGGCCGAGCGCGAGACGCGCGTGCTGCTCGACGACGATCACCGCGAATTCGCCGGCGCGCACGATCTGGCCGATCACCTTGACGAGATCCTGCACGATGATCGGCGCCAAGCCCTCCATCGGCTCGTCGAGAAGCAGCAGCTTCGGATTGGTCATCAGCGCGCGCCCGATCGCGAGCATCTGCTGCTCGCCGCCGGAGAGCTGCCCGCCGAAGTTGCGCCGGCGCTCGTCGAGGCTTGGAAAGAGCTTGTACACGCGCTGGAGATTCCACGGTCCTCCCGCGCGTTCGACGGCGGTCAGATGCTCCTCGACCGTGAGCGAAGGGAACATGAATCGTTCCTGCGGCACCCAACCCAGGCCGGCGTGCACGCGGCGCCACGTCGGCAGGCGGGTGATGTCCTCGCCATGCAGCGCGAGCCGTCCGCGTTTCAGGCGCGTCAGGCCGAGCAGCGTCAGCAGGAGCGTGGTCTTGCCCACGCCGTTGCGGCCGAGCAGGGCAAGGCTGCCGCCTTCGTCGAGCGCGAGCGACACGTCCTCGAGCACGACCGAATCGCCGTATCCCGCGGTCAGCCCCTCGGCGCGGATCAGTTCAGCCACGCTGCGTTTCGCCCAGATAGACCTCGCGCACGTCGGGGTCGCGCGCGATTTCCTCGGGCGTACCCTCGACCAGCACCGCGCCGCCGACGAGCACGGTGATGCGCTCGGCGAAGCGGAACACAAGGTTCATGTCGTGCTCGATGAATACGATCGTGATCTCGCGCGGCAGCTGCGCGATCACGTTGAACAGCTCCGCGCTCTCCGCGGACGGAATGCCGGCGCCCGGCTCGTCGAGCAGCAGGACCGTCGGCCGCGTCGCGAGCGCGAGCGCGATCTCGAGCAGGCGCTGCTTGCCGTACGGCAGCCCGCGCGTGGGCGTGTCGGCGTCGCGGTCGAGCCTCAACTGGGCGAGAATCTGCCGGGCCTCGTCGATCGCTGCGCGCTCCGCGGACACCGCGCGCCACCAGACACCACCGCGCCCGCCGCGCTCGCAGCACGCGAGCACGACCGACTCCAGCGCGGTCAGGCCCGGAAACAGCGTGTTGATCTGGAACGTGCGCGTCATGCCGCGCTTGACGCGCGTATGCTGCGGCAGGTCGGTGACGCGCTCCTTGCCGAGGTAGACTTCGCCCGCGGTCGGTGCGAGCACGCCGGTCAGCAGGTTGATGAACGTCGTCTTGCCGGCACCGTTGGGACCGATCAGCGCGTGCCGCGCGCCGGCTTCGAACGACAGGCTCACGTCGCTGTTGGCCATGAAGGCACCGAATGCCTTCGACAGCGATTCAGTGCGGAGCACCGCGCTCATGCGCCCTCCTTGCGAACCGCCGGCGCAGCGTTAAAAACCCGCCGATCAACCCACCGCGCGCGAAGAGCACCAGCAGCACGAGCAACGATCCGAGCCAGAATTGCCAGTAGACGGCGTTCAGGTTGGCGAGATAGTCCTGCAGGATCATGAACACCGCAGCGCCGAGCAGGCCGCCGTACAGATACCCGGTGCCGCCGACGACGAGCATGATCATCAGCTCGGCCGAGCGCTGGAAGCCGAAGACGTCGATGCCGACGAACTGCGTGGTCTGGGCGAGCAGCGCGCCGGCGATGCCGGCGATTCCCGCGCCGACAGCGTAGACGGCGACGAGCTTGCGCCGCACAGAAGCGCCGATCGCGGGCATCCGCCGCTCGCCTTCGCGGATTCCCTTCAAGCTCAACCCGAACGGCGAGCGAACCAGAACCCGCGCACCGTTAAAGACGAGGAAGAGTATAGCGAGGCTGTAGACGTACGCGGTCTTGCCGTCCAGGCCGAAGGCGAACACGCCGAAGAGCTTCTTCATCTCCACGCCGGAGAGCCCGTCGACGCCGCCGGTGATCGACGAAGCCTGATTCGCGGTCTCGTAGAGCATCAGCCCGATGCCGAGCGTCACGATCAGGCGCGTGAGGTCCTGCCCGCGCACGATCAGAAAGCCCGTGAGCCAACCTGCCGCGGCGCCGATCGCGGCCGCGAGGACGAGCCCGCTCAACGGTTCGCCGTAGCCGTGCCGTGCGAGCAGGCCCGCGGTGTAGGCGCCCAGCCCGAAGAACGCCGCATGGCCGAGCGAGATGATGCGGGCGTAGCCCAGGATCAGGTCGAGCGATAGCGCGAACAGGCCCGCGATCAGGACCTGGCTGCCCAGCGTGAGATAACGCGGAAAGAGGAAGAACGCCGCGACCGGAATCAGCCAGAACACGATCTCGGCCTTGGTCCACTTGAGCGTTGGCAGGCCGGTCACTGGTGTGCCCCCACGCTTGCGGCCTCATTGGCCAATTCGGCCGCTGCGCTGCCCCCAAAGGGGGCGCACCCGCGCCTTGGCCCGGCGGCGCTCATGACCGCCGCCCTGCCAGGCCTGCGGGAAATACGAGCAACATCGCGACCATCACCGCGTAAATCACGAACGAGCCGATCTGCGGGACGTAATACTTGCCTCCGACGTCGAACACGCCGAGCAACAGCGCCGCGATCAGCGGCCCGCGGATCGTTCCCGCGCCGCCGACCGCGACCACGAGCAGGAAGTAGACCATGTACTTCAACGGAAACGTCGGATCGAGGCCGAGCACGTCGATACCCAGCGCTCCGCCCAGGCCCGCGAGCGCCGAGCCCAGCGCGAAAGTGACGCTGAACACCCGCTCGACATTGATCCCCAGGCCTACCGACGCCTGCTGATTGTCGACCGACGCACGGATCTGCGCGCCGAAGCGCGTGCGCTCGACCAAGTATGTCAGCGACAGCGTCGCGACCACCACCATCGCGATCAGGAACAGCCGGTACGTGCCCAGGTCCAGGCCGAGCACGTGCACCTGCCCGGTCAGGAACGGGGGCAAACGCACCGGTTGCTGCGCCGGCCCGAAGAAATAGGTCGCGGCGGCGATCGACATAAATGTGAGGCCGATGGTGAACAGGACTTGGTCGAGGTGCGCCGCGCGATAGAGCCGGCGGTAGAGGACTCGCTCGAGCAGCGCGCCGACCGCGCCGCTCAGGAAAAATGCGATCGCGAGCGTAGGCAGGAACGGCACGCCAAGTCGCGACATCGCGACCACCGCGGCGTAGCCGCCCAGCATCGCGAACGCGCCGTGCGCGAGGTTGATGAAATTCATCAGCCCCATCGTCACCGACAGCCCGATGCTGATGAGGAACAGCAGGCTGCCGTACGCCAGCCCGTCGAACAGCACGCCGATGAAGCTGACGATTGTGGTCATCGCCGCGGCTAGTTTGGGGACATTACGTCGACGGAGGTATCTTCAGGCCGTTCGTGGTGAGCCCTTCGACTGCGCTCGGGACAGGCCTGACGAACCACGACGGCCGTTGTCCTTCGACAAGCTCAGGACGAACGGCCGGCGGTTGCGCCCGCTGACCTGTCGGCGCCAGGTTTTACGGCTTGCCAGGGTCCTTCTGATCGGCGAACTTGTCGAATTCGACGTTGTACAGTCCGCCGCCGGTCTTCTCGACCTTGCGGATGTACACCGTCTGCACGACGTCGCGCGTTTCCGGGTCGATCATGATCGGTCCGCGCGGGCTCAT
>JBGPYP010000033.1:0-13701 GCA_041493285.1 Casimicrobiaceae bacterium | reverse complement strand
GACGCTGACCAGCTTCTTGCGCAGCGGCTGACCCTGCGACTTCAGCAGCGCGGCCTTGCCGATGAAGTCCGCGGGCTTGGCGAGCTTGACCGCGAACGTGAGCCCGGCTTCGAACGGCGTCTCGTCCGGCCCGAGCTCGGCGCCCCAGGCGCGGCGGCCGGCTTCGATGCGCAGCGCGTCGATCGTGTAGTAGCCGGCGTCCCTCAGACCGAACTCAGCGCCGGCGGACCCGAGCGCCTCGTAGAGCGTCAGGCACTGATCGGTCGGCACCGTCAGCTCGTAGCCCGGGCCGCCGACGTAGCTCATCCGCGCCGCGCGCACGCGCGCGTAGCCCACGTCGATCTCGCGCGTGGTCGAGAACGGCATCCCCGCCTTGGACAGATCGTGCGGCGAAAGCCGGCCCAGCAGTGCTTCGGCCTTCGGGCCCATCACCGAGATCACCGAGAACGCCGACGTGACGTCGACGAGCGCGGCGAATTCGCCTTCGCCGATGTGGCGCCCGATCCAGTCCGCGTCGCGCGTCGCCTGCGCCGATCCGGTAAGAATGAAGAACATGTAGGCGGCAAGCCGCGTGATCGTGAGATCGCTCTCGAAGCCGCCACGCTCGTTGAGCAATGCCGTGTAGACCATCCGCCCGAGCGGCACGTCGATCTCGTTGGCGCACAGCCGTTGCAGGAGGACAAGCGCATCGCGGCCCTTCAGAACAAATTTTGTGAACGAGGTCTGGTCGAAAACGACGACGTCTTCGCGGCAGGCGCGCTGCTCCTCCAGCACGAACGGCAGCCAGCCCGGCGTATCGAGCGTCGGCGGCGGCACGGCTGCGCCCGGCGGGAGGAAATAGTTCGCGCGCTCCCAGTTGAGCTTACTGCCGAAGACCGCGCCCTTCGCCTTCAGCCGATCGTAGAGCGGTGAACGGCGCAGCGGTCGCACGGTCGCAAGCTCCTCGCGCGGCCAACGCATCGCGTAGTGCAGGCCCAGCGTCTCCGCAGTGCGATCGAACAGGTGTTGGCGGTTGGCGTGGAACGGCGCGAAGCGGCGGATGTCGACGTCCCACAAGTCGAGGGGTGCTTCGCCGCCGAGAATCCATTCGGCGACGAGCTTGCCCGCGCCGCCGGCGTTCGCGATGCCGGCGGAGTTGAATCCCGCGCAGACGAAGTAGCCGCGCAACTCCGGCGCCTCGCCGAGGATGAAGTTGCCATCGAGGGTGAAGCTTTCCGGGCCGTTGAGCAGCATCCTAATCTCGGCGGTCTCCAGACATGGGGTGCGGTGGATGGCGTTCTGCATCAGGATCGCGAAGTGGTCCCAATCCTCGGGCAGGAGCTGGAACTCGAAGCCCTCGGGGATGCACGCGACGTCCCAGGGTTTGGCGACCGGCTCGAAACCGCCCATGACCAGCCCGCCGACCTCCTCCTTGTAATAGATGTAACCGTCGGGGTCGCGCATCACCGGCAGATTCGGGTGCACGCCCGGGATGGGCCGAGTCACGAGATAGAAGTGTTCCGCGGAAAACAGCGGCACGTTGACGCCCGCCATCACGCCGAACTCGCGTGCCCATTGGCCGCCGCAGTTCACGACCGTCTCACAATGCACCTCGGCTTCGCCGTCGGCCGTGCGATAGCGCACACCCGCTACTCGCCCACGCTCGACGATCACGCCGATGACGCGCGCGCCCTCGACGATCCGAGCGCCGTGCGTGCGTGCGCCTCTGGCGAGCGATTGCGTCAGATCGGTCGGATTGGCCTTGCCGTCGCCCGGGATCCACACCGCGCCGGAGAGATCGTCGGTGCGTAAGAGAGGATAGATCTTCCCCGCTTCGGCCGGGGTGATGAATTCGAAATCGATGCCGAAGCTCTTCGCTCGCGCCATCTGCCGCTTGAGGAGCTTCAGGCGCTCGGGCGTTTTCGCAACGTTGAGACTCCCGCATCGCTTCCAGCCGGTCGCAAGCCCGGTCTCGGCCTCGAGTGTCGCATAGAGCTCGATGCCGTAGCGGCTCATCCGCGTGGCGTTGCGCGTCGCGCGCAGCTGGCCGACCAGACCCGCGGCGTGCCAGGTCGTGCCGCAGGTGAGCTTACCCTGCTCGAGCAGCACGAGGTCGGTGACGCCGAGCTTCGTCAGATGGTATGCCGTCGACGCGCCGGCGATTCCGCCGCCGACGATGACGATCTGCGCATGACTGGGAATCGCTTTCATGCAACCTAAAGTTTCAGCGCCGCAATGCCGAGCACGACGCTCACCGCGCCGGCGAGCCGCGGCAGGCCGAAGCCCTCCTTGAGCCAGAGCGAGCCCATGAGCGCGGCGAAAAGCACCGAGGTCTCGCGCAATGCCGCAACCGCCGCGACCGGCGCGCGCGTCATCGCCCAGAGCACGATACCGTACGCCGCGAGGCTGCACGCACCGCCGATGAGCCCGCGCGTCGCGCTGCTCTTGACGTATTGGACCGCAGTGCGTCCGCGTCTAGCGAACACCCAGACCAGGAACGGGAGGCCCTCGAGGAAGATCAGCCACGACACGTAGCTCGCCGCATTGCCGGACACACGCGCGCCACTGGCGTCGACGAGCGTGTACACGGCGATGATCGCGGCGTTGGCAAAGGCCCAGTACGCCGCAGCACGCGGATGCTTCCGCTGTTGAACGAAGGCGATGCTGACGATCCCGAGCGAGATAAGCAGGATCCCTATCGCCATCGGCACGGTCGGTAGCTCGCGCAGGAACGCGATCCCGAGCAGCGCGACGAGCAGCGGGGCCGTGCCGCGCATCAGCGGGTACGCAAACGACAGGTCGCCAGTGCGATACGCCTGCGCTAGCGTGAGGTAATAGCCGAAGTGGATCGTCGCCGACACTGCCATGTACGGCCACGCGGCCTCGGCCGGGAGCGGGACGAACGGCACCACCGCCAGGCCCCACACCGAGGAGCCCGCGACGACCGTCGCGGTGTCGAGCAACGCGTCGCCGCCGGGCGAGGATTTGAGCAGCGCGTTCCAGCCGGCGTGGAGGAAGCCCGCGCCCAGGACCGCCAGCGTGATCCCGAGCGTGAGTTCCATTACGCAGTGCGCGGCTTGCGCTTCTTCCAGCCGTCGTCGCCAACCGCATCGTCGGACTCGACGACGGGCGCGGCTTGCGCCGGCGCTTCCTTGAGGCGGGTCTTCGCCAGCACGCCCGCCTGTTCCAGGATCGGGTACGCGATCGAGCAGATGTGCGAATTGATGCGCTTCAGGTCGCTTATCAAGTCGAGGTGCAGCGACGAGGTCTCGATGCTTTGAGCGGTATTCTCCATGAGCCGCGTCATGTGCGAGTCGGCGTACGAGCGCTCGAGGTCGCGGAACAGGACCTTCTCGGCGAGGAGCTGCTGCGCGCTCTTGAGGTCGCCGTGGAGGAACACGCTCATCCCCAGGCGCAGGTTGGCGACCAGCCGGCTGTGCAGGTCGCAGATTTCCTGCATGCCCGCTTCGGAGAAGTTGCGACCCTTGTCGATCTTCTTCTCCTCGAGGTCGGTGATGATCCGCTCGATGATGTCGCCGACCTGCTCCATGTTGATCGTGAACGAGACGATGTCCGCCCAGCGCCGGCCTTCCTTGTCGTCCAGCGCCTCGCGGCTGATCTGCGTGAGGTAGAGCTTGATGGCCGTGTACAGGTCGTCGACGATGTCGTCCATCTTGCGCAGCCGCGCCGCCAGCGCCTGATCGTTGGTCTTGAGCACCGTCAGCATGCCGGTCAGCATCTGCTCGATCACATCGCCGATGCGCATCGCCTCGCGCACCGCGTTGCCGATCGCGAGCGCGGGCGTGGTGAGCGCCGAGAGGTCGAGATAGCGGGGCTTGGCCGGATTGTCGTCGTCCGGACCCGCCGGCATCAGACGCTCGGCGAGACGCGCCACCGGCTCGGTCAAGAACATGAAGCCCGCCGCGAGCGTGAGGTTGAATAGGAGGTGAAAGTCGACCACCGCGGCGCCGTCGGCGACCGCCAGCGAACCGAAACCTTCCTCGACGTAGGGCAGCAGGGGTACAGCGATCAGGCAGCCGATCAGGCGGAAGAGCAGGTTGCCGAGGCTCACGCGGCGTGCCTCCGGTGATGAGGGCAGCGTGTTGAGCAGCGCCAGCACGCCACTGCCGAGATTGGCGCCGAGCACGAGCGCGAGTGCGACGTGCAGCGCGATGACCTTCGATGCCGCCAGCGTCGCGGTGAGCAGCACGACCGCGAGGCTCGAGTACGAGAGCATCGTGAACAGCGCCGCGACGAGCATGTCGAGCATCACGTCGCCGGTCAGCGAGGCGAAGATGACCTGCACGCCCGCGCCCTGCGTCAGCGGCCGCGCGGCGAGGACGATCAGTTGCAGCGCGAGGATGATGAGCCCCAGGCCGATCAGCACCTGCCCGAAGCGGCCGATGCGCTTGTTCTCGCGGCGCATGAACAGCGTCACGCCGGCGAAGATGAGCAGCGGCGAGAGCCACGACAGGTCGAAGGAGAAAACCAGCGTCATCACCGCAGTGCCGACGTCCGCGCCCAGCATCACCGCCAGCGCCGGCGCGGTGGCGATCAAGCCCTGGCCGGCGAACGCCGCGAGCATCAGCGCGGTCGCATTGCTGCTCTGGATCAACGCGGTGACGCCCAGGCCGGCAGCGAAGGCGGCGAAGCGGTTGGAGACGCTCTGCCGGAGCACGCGGCGCAGCGCGCCGCCGTAGAGCCGCAGGATGCCGGTGCGGACGATGTACGTCCCCCACACGAGCAGCGCGACGCCGGCCAGCAGGTTGAGCAGGAGCTTCATCGGCTAGCCCGGGTTTGCGGCTTCTACTGCGCTCAAAGCCGCATCGATGATGTCGAGCGCCTGGTCGAGTTCCTCCGGCGCGATGATCAGGGGCGGCGACAGCGTCAGTACGTTCCCCTGGCCGATCTTGAACGACAGGTTGCGCGCCAGGCACTGATACATCACCTGCTCGGCTTCACGCGAAGCGGGGCGCCCGTCGTGGCTTAGCTCGATCCCAAGCAAGAGGCCGATGCCGCGCACGTCCGAAACGAGCGGATGCCGGCGCTGCAATTCGCGGAGGCGTTCCATCGCTCGCGCGCCTAGGGCGCGCGACTTTTCGAGTAAGCGCTCGTTCTCGAGGACTTCCAGCGTCGCCAGCGCCGCGGCACAGCCGACCGAGCTCTTCTCATGGGTGTAGTGGCCGAGCGAGCGATCGCCTGCGATGTCGAGATCGGCGCGCGCGAGCAATGCCGCCATTGGAAACACGCCGCCACCCAAACCTTTGCCGAGAACCACCATATCGGGCACGATGTCGTAGTTCTGGAAAGCAAACATGGTGCCCGTGCGCCCCAGGCAGATCGGGATTTCGTCGAGAATGAGCAGCGTTCCGTGGCGGTCGCACGCGCGGCGGATCACGCGGTAGTACTCGGGCGGCGGGATCTGCACGTCGGTGCAGCGGACCGTTTCGATGATGACGGCGCCGATATCCTCCTCGCGGTCAAGCACGTACTCGACGTACTCGGCGCAGCGCAGGTTGCAGACCCTCCCGCAGTGGAAGGAGCAACTTCCGGGGTCGCATGGCGGCGCGTGCTCGGCGCCGGGAAGCAAGGGGCCCATGTCCTTGCGAAAAGCCGCTTCGCCGCCAATCGAAATGGCATCCAGCGACGCACCGTGGAAAGAATCCCACAACGAGAGCGTCTTGTGCCGGCCGGTCGCGACGCGCGCGAGTTTGAGCGCCATGCCGATCGCCAGCGTGCCACCGGGCGCGAACAGCACCTTCGACAGCGGGTCCGGCGCGAGCTGCGCAAGCTTCGCCGCGAGCTCCACCGCCGCGGCGTTCGTGTAGCGCCGAGGCGAGAACGGGAGCGTGTCGAGCTGCCGCTTGACCGCCTCGATCACGTGTGGGTGTCGATAGCCCACCTGATGCACATTGTTGCCGTGAAAATCCATGATGCGCCGCCCCTCGACGTCGGTGAGCCAGATGCCCTCGCAGGCAGCGAGCGCATTCAGGCAGGGGGTCGACAGCGACTGGTGGAGGAAATGCTCGCTGTCGGCATCGATAAGCGTCCGGGCCTTGTCGTGGACATGCTCGGCCTCCCACGCGCGGCGCAGCGATGAGAGGTTGACGTCGCCTTCGGATGCGAGATTGCTGGCCTGCGTGCGCCAGTGGCGCAACACTGAGGAGGGTTCGTTCATCGCAACAGGCAGCTTAATGCACTACACGGCGGCTGATACGGCCTTAGGTTGTTAAAATGCTTCATCGTTCCGCATGGGCGCCTTCATTGTAGCCGAGTCCAGAGGCCTTGATGGCGCCCAAGCGCATCGGCCCGAGCGGCGGCCTCGCACCTTGACGAGCGTTAACGCGGGGTCAACGGCTCTGACGCGGTGCGTTGACGGCAACGTGGCGCTTACCGGTGCCGCCCACAGCCCGGCTTCGGTGCATGCGCTCGCGGCTGCCCATCACGTGATCGTGGAGCGCTTTGCCCGCAGCGGAGGTGTTGCCTGACGCGATTTTGACCACGATGTCGCGATGCTCGCGTGTTGACACCGCAAGCGTACCCCGCTGTGCCAACGTCTGCCGCCGGAACAGATGCAATTCGTTGACCAGGCGTCGATAGGTCGCGAGCAGTTTGTCGTTGCCGGCGAACGCCACGAGCCGGTCGTGGAACTCCAGGTTCAGCGAGTAGTACGCGTCGAGGTCGCTCTTCGCGGCGGCGCGGTCCATGCGCTCGACGATCGCCTTGATCTCCTTCAACTGGTCGG
Source organism: Casimicrobiaceae bacterium (assembly GCA_041493285.1). Taxonomy (GTDB): domain Bacteria; phylum Pseudomonadota; class Gammaproteobacteria; order Burkholderiales; family Casimicrobiaceae; genus PALSA-1003. Next base: position 6,977 of record JBGPYP010000033.1, on the reverse strand, counting down.
CGCTCGCCGTCTGGGCCAGCCGCCGGCCGACCCATTCGTCGAGGACGGCGCGCACCTCGTATATTTCGTTGGCTTCCTCGAGGCTGATCTGGCGGACGAACACCCCGCGGTTCTTCTCCAGGTGCACCAGGCCCGATTCCTCGAGGGCACGGAACGCCTCCCGCACCGGGCCGCGCGACACGCCGAGCCGCTTCGCGATCGCGGCCTCGTTGAGCTTCGCGCCGACGGCCAGGTCGCCCGCCAGGATCATGCGCTCGAGTTCCTTTTGCACCAGCATCGGGAGCGAACTCGATTGAACCAGCGCGATGGTTGCCGGTGCCGGGTTAACTGCGGACAACGGCTTGACGTCAAGCTTGGGCATGCCGCTCTTTCGGTTCCCAGGGTTCCCGGACGGGTTCCTAGGGCGTCTCGCCGCGCCCGATGCGCGCTTGAATGTCGTCGATGCACGGCATCAGGTCCGCGATGGTGTCGACGACGTAGTGCGCTCCGCACTGCTGCATGCGGGTATAGGCGCGGCTGCGCCTGACAGCCTTCTCTGGCTCGGGAAGCGCCCGCCACTCTTCGAGCGGTAGCCCGACTTCGTTACCGCTGACGGCGAGCCCCACGGTCCACATGCCGGCGTTGAGCCCTTCCTCGACCCCGGGGACCGTATCGTCCACCTTCACACAGGACTGGACAGTCGTGATCTTCAGGTTGATGGCGTTCTGCAGGCACATGTATGGGTAGGGCCTCCCCGCCGGCACGTCCGATGCGCACACGGTGGACTCCGGCTCGTAGCCTTGCCGCTTGGCGTCCTCGCGATTGATCGTCATCATCTCGGTGAGGTAGCCCGTCGTGGACCCGATCTTGACGCCGCGCTTGCGCAGTTTCGCCACCACCTCCAGCGTGCCGGGGATGAGCTTCGAGTACTGGGAGAGGCACGCGAGCTGCAGAGGCACGAATTCGGCAAACATCGCATCCACGTCGGCGTCGCTCGGCGGCCGGCCGTGGACTTGCTGCCAGCGGCGGCGTACCGCGTCGAGCTGGGAGATCTTCTGGATATGCACCTTCTTGTGGGCCCCCATCGGCGCGCGGGCCTCGTCCATGGTGATCGGCACCTTCTTATGCTCGTAGACCTGCACGAATACCACCGCGGGCGCCATGCAGCCGAAGTCCATCGTCGTGCCGGCCCAGTCGAGCAACACGGCCTCGACAGGCCCGCGGTAGGTACGCCGGTAGGAAAAACTCATGAGGCGGTCTCCGTGGTTGGGAAGTTGCAGATTGTAAACAATATACAGGAATGATCGGAATGTCAAATGAGCGTCAAATCCGCGCTGGCGACCCAATCCTGCAATCTCGGGAGGTTATTGCCATCCGCGTGGGTCACGAGTTAGTTCCAAAGTTCCACACGGCACCGCGTGGCGCCAAATAACCGCCATTTGCCTGTCGCGTGCGTTGGGCGTAGCATTTTCCCGCTTGGGGGTAATCACAAACACGGGAGACAAGACATGCAAGTCGTTGGAGAGGGATGGAAGCGCGTCGCATCGACGGCGCTGATAGCAGTTACCGCGCTGTGGACCGGGCAAGCGCTGGCGCAGAAGACCGAGCTGCTGGTGTATACCGCGCTCGAGACCGACCAGATCAAGGCCTACGAAGAAGCGTTCTACAAGGCTGTGCCGGACGTCGGCATCAAGTGGGTCCGCGATTCGACCGGGATCATCACCGCCAAGGTGCTCGCCGAAAAGGCCAACCCGCAGGCCGACCTGGTCGTGGGGACCTCGGCATCGAGCATGGCGGTGTTCGCCAACGAAGGCCTGCTGCAGGGCTACGCGCCGAAGGGGCTGGAGAAGCTCGCGCCGCAGTATGTCGATCCTAGCAAGCCGCCGCTATGGGTCGGGATGGACGTCTACGGCGCCGCGGTCTGCTTCAACACCGTCGAGGCCGCCAAGCAGGGCCTGCCCAAGCCGGAATCGTGGAAGGATCTGACCAAGCCCGTGTACAAGGGCAAGATCGTCATGCCCAATCCCGCGTCCTCGGGGACGGGCTTCCTCGACGTGGCCGGCTGGCTGCAGATGTGGGGCGAAGCCGACGCCTGGAAGTTCATGGACGCGCTGCACGAGAATATCGCGATTTACACGCATTCGGGCTCGCAGCCTTGCGCACGAGCGGGACAGGGAGAGTTCCCGATCGGCGTGTCGTTCGAATACCGCGCGGTGACGACCAAGAAATCCGGCGCGCCGATCGACATCGTCTTCCCGAGTGAAGGGCTCGGCTGGGACCTCGAAGCCTCGGGGATCATGAAGACGACCAAGAAGCTCGACGCGGCGCGCAAGCTCATGGACTGGCTCGCAACGCCCGAGGCAATGGCACTGTTCTCCAAGAACTTCGCCGTGGTCGCGATCCCTGGCATCGCCAAGCCGCTCGATTTCGTGCCGGCCGACTACGAGAAACGGTTGGTCAAGAACGATTTTGCGTGGGAAGCGAAGAACCGCGATCGCATCCTCGCCGAATGGACCAAGCGCTACGACGCCAAGTCGGCGCCGAAGAAGTAAATCGTTGACAGGCTGCCCGTTCGTCCTGAGCTTGTCGACGGACGACGGGCGGCCTGTTGGCTGTCGGGCGAATCCGTTCGCGGTTCGACAGGCCTGTCCTGAGCTCAGTCGAAGGGCTCACCACGAACGGATTCGGGCTGACGTTTCGCAGCTCAAGCGATGACCGCGTCCGCTCCCACCCCCGACGAGCCCTATCTCAAGCTCTCCGGGATCACCAAGCGCTTCGGCAAGTTCACCGCATTGTCCGGCATCGGGCTCGCGGTCGAGCGCGGCAAATTGATGACCTTCCTCGGCCCATCGGGCTGCGGCAAGACGACGCTGCTCAGGATCATCGCCGGGCTGGAGACGCAGGACGAGGGCACGATCGTCCAGGGCGGACGCGAGATTTCGCGGCTGCCTGCGATGCAACGCGACTACGGCATCGTGTTCCAGTCCTACGCGCTGTTCCCGAACCTGACGATCTTCGCCAACGTCGCGTACGGGCTTGTCAACCGGCGCAAGGGGCAAGATGAGATCAAGCGCCGGGTCGCCGAGCTGCTGAAGCTCGTCGGGCTGCCCGACGCCGGCTCGAAGTATCCGGGCCAGCTTTCCGGCGGCCAGCAGCAGCGCATCGCTCTGGCACGCGCGTTGGCGACCGCGCCCGGACTGTTGCTGCTCGACGAGCCGCTCTCCGCGCTGGACGCGCTGGAACGCCTCCGCCTGCGGGGAGAGATTCGCGCACTGCAGCAGCGGCTGGCGGTGACCACGATCATGGTCACGCACGATCAGGAGGAGGCGCTGTCCATGGCCGACAAGGTCGTGGTGATGAACCAGGGCCGGATCGAACAGGTCGGCACGCCGCAGCAGATCTACCGAGACCCCGCGAGCGCGTTCGTCGCCGATTTCGTCGGCAAGGTCAACGTGCTCTCCGCGGTCGCCGAAGGCGCGGGCCGCTTCCGCGTCGGCAGCCTGGTACTGAACGGCGCGATCGGCAGCGAAGCCGTTGCGCCGGGCACGGCGGTGAAGCTCTACCTTCGGCCCGAAGACGTACTGGTCGACGGCTCGGTCCAGGATCGTCCGAACGCCGCGCCGGGCAGGGTGATCAAGGTCGAGTTTCTCGGCGCGTTCTGCCTGGTCACGGTGACGCTCGCCGGCGCCGAGGATCAGCCGCTGGTGGTCAACGTGTCGCGCCACAGCAGCGACGAAATGAACCTGGCCGAAGGGACGTCACTTCACGTCGGGCTGCCGCCGGATTGCATACGTCTTCTTTGATCCAGACCACATTCGCGGCGCTAACTTCGTTGGCTTCCTCGCTCGCTCCTCGCTGTACTAACTTGTACTATCTCGTCGCTCGCTCGTCGCCGCCTCGTTATGATCTGCGACTGCCGCCTGGAGGTCGCGCTCGATGACAACGGTCGTCGCCCCTCTACCGTCGCTCCCTCGCCGGCGCGTCAAGCCGCTCGCGCACTGGCAGGACCGGCTCGCGCAAGCGCTGCTGCTCGCGGCCTGCGCCGTGCTCGCGGTGTTCCTGCTCGCGCCGCTGGCAATGATCCTGGTCAAGAGCACGGAAGACAAGAGCGGAGCGTTCGTCGGTCTGCAGCTTTTCCGCGAGTACTTGCAGAATGCCGCGTTGCGCGACTCGGCGTTCAACACGCTCTGGGTCGCCCTGGTGGTCACTGCGATCACGGTGCCGCTCGCGTTCACGTTCGCCTACGCCCTCACGCGAAGCTGTATGCCGGGGAAAGGCGCGTTTCGCCTTATCGCTCTGACGCCGATCCTCTCGCCGTCGATGCTGGCAGCCATTTCCTTCATCCAGTGGTTCGGCAACCAGGGCGCGCTGAAGAGCTGGCTCTTCGGCAACACGGTCTACGGGCCGATCGGGATCATCGTCAGCGCCGTGTACGCGATCTTCCCGCACGCGCTGATGATCGTGCTCACCTCGCTCCTGCTCGCCGACGGCCGGCTCTACGAGGCCGCGGAGTCGCTGGGCACGCCGACGCTGCGCAGATTTTTTACCATCACCCTGCCGGCCGCGCGCTATGGGCTGGTGAGCGCGGCGATGGTCACGTTCTCCTATACGGTGAGCGACTTCGGCATTCCCAAGGTGATCGGCGGCAACTTCAACGTGCTGGCCATCGACATCTTCAAGCAGGTGATCGGCCAGCAGAACTTCAACCGCGGCGCGGTCGTGAGCCTGGTGCTGCTGCTGCCGGTCGTGCTCGCGTTCCTGGTCGATTGGTGGATGCAGGGACGGCAGCAGGCACAGTTCTCGGCCCGCGCCGTGCCCTACGCGCCGAAGCCGAGCCTTGGTTTCGACCTTACGATGCTGGCCTTCTGCATCGTCGTCAGCGTGTTCATACTCGCGGTCCTGGGCATGGCGATCTACACGTCGTTCATCAAGCTCTGGCCCTACAACCTGTCGTTTAGCCTGCGCCACTACGTCTTCGGACTGATCGACGGCGGGGTGATCGACTCGTACTTCAACAGCCTCAGGATGGCACTCCTGACCGCCACGCTGGGCACGGCGCTGGTATTCGGCACCGCGTACCTGCTCGAGAAGACGCGCGGCATGCGAACGCTGCGGGCCTTCATCCGGTTCCTGGCGACGATCCCGATGGCGGTCCCCGGGATGGTGCTGGGCCTGGGCTACATTTTCTTTTTCAACCATCCCGACAATCCGCTGAATGTCCTCTACGGCGGCATGCTGATCCTGGCGGCCTCGACCATCGTCCACTACTACACGTCGAGCCATCTCACGGCCGTGACCGCGCTCAAGGCGCTCGACAACGAGTTCGAGGCGGTCTCGGCGTCGCTCAAGGTTCCGTTCTACAAGACGTTCTTCCGGGTCACCGTGCCCGTATGCCTGCCGGCGATCCTCGACATCGCCCGCTACCTTTTCATCAACGCGATGGTGACGATCTCGGCCGTCGTGTTCCTGTACTCGCCCGACACCAAGGTCGCGTCGATCGCCATCATCAATCTCGACGAGGCGGGCGAGATCGGCCCGGCCGCGGCGATGAGCACGTTGATCGTGGCGACGTCGGGGGCGATCTGCCTCGTCTACGCAGCGGCCACGCGCTGGCTGCTCGGCACGACCCAGACCTGGCGGAAGCCGCCGGCACCGGCTTGACCCAGGCGGCGGGATAGCAAGGTAAACTGCGACGCAAGGAGCCATGCGCTGATGAGCAACTTCGACCGCGATCCCATTCTGCTGACCCCCGGTCCGCTGACCACCTCGCTCGCGACCAGGAGCGCGATGCTGCGCGACTGGGGATCGTGGGACAGCAGCTTCAACGCCGTGACGGCCCGCGTGCGCGAGCGCCTCACCGCGATCGTCCATGCCGGCCAGACGCACGTCTGCGTCCCCATGCAGGGCAGTGGCACGTTCTCGGTCGAGGCGGCGGTGAACACCCTCGTGCCGCGCAACGGCCATGTTCTCGTGCTGATCAACGGTGCGTACGGGAAACGGATGGCGAGGTTGACGGAGATGATGGGTCGCAGGCTGTCTATCGTCGAGGCCGCCGACGACGTCCCGATAACGAGTCCCGATGTGGCGTCTGCGCTGGACAGAGATTCATCGATCACGCACGTCGGCCTGATCCACTGCGAGACCTCGACAGGGATTCTGAACCCACTGCCCGAGATCGCGGACGTCGTCGCTAGGCGCGGCAAGAGCCTCCTCGTCGACGCGATGAGCAGCTTCGGCGCGATCGCGATCGACGCCCGCAAGATCGCCTTCGACGCGCTGGTCGCGGCCTCGGGGAAATGCGTCGAGGGGCCGCCCGGCATGGGTTTCGTGTTCGTGCGCCGCAGCGTGCTCGAGAACTCCGCCGGCAACTCGACCTCGCTCGCCCTCGACCTCCACGACCAGTGGACGTACATGGAGAAGACGACGCAGTGGCGGTACACGCCCCCGACGCACGTCGTCGTGGCGCTCGACGCCGCGCTGGCCCAGTTCGAGGCGCAGGGCGGCCAGCCGGCGCGGCTCGCCCGCTACACGGCAAATTACGAGACGCTGGTGGCGGGCATGAGCGAGGTGGGATTGCGCGTCTTCCTCGATCCGCGCATTCAGGCGCCGATCATCGTCACGTTTCACGCGCCGGCCGATCCGAAGTACGCGTTCAAGGAGTTCTACGAGCGCGTCCGCGGCAAGGGCTTCATCCTCTACCCGGGGAAGCTCACGCAGGTCGAGACCTTTCGCGTCGGTTGCATCGGCGCCATCGGGCCCGACGAGATGCGGCACGCGGTCAACGCGGTGCGCGATACGCTGCGCGAGATGGGCATTCGCCAGGTCGCGCCGGCCGCCGCGGCGGCGGTCAAAGCGGCTTAGGAGCCTGTCGGGCTTGCTCTCACGCATGCGTTGCTGGCCAAACGGCGATGAATGCAAGGCGCTCGGCGCAGCGAATAGCTCGGCCTATTCGCAAGCCGAGCAACGCCGCAGGCGCGCCGTTTGGCCGCAACCCGAAG
>JBGPYP010000230.1:0-4265 GCA_041493285.1 Casimicrobiaceae bacterium | reverse complement strand
GCGGTATGCCCAGACGGCTCGCCACGATTTGCGAGAACGTCGTTTCGTGCCCCTGGCCGTGGCTGTGTGAGCCGGTGAACACCGTGACCCCACCGGTCGGATTGACCCGCACCTCGCCCACTTCGTACAGTCCCGCCCGCGCGCCGAGGGCGCCGGCGATGTTCGACGGCGCGATCCCGCAGGCCTCGATGTACGATGCATAGCCCAGCCCGCGCAGCTTGCCGCGCTTGGCCGCCTCCGCCTTCCGCGCCGCGAACCCCTTCGTGTCGGCGATTTTCATCGCTTCGTCGAGGCACGCGTCGTAGCCGCCGGTATCGTAGGTCAACGCGACGGGCGTCTGGTACGGAAACTTGCGGATGAAGTTCCGCCGCCGGATGTCGTCCTGGGCGATACCCATCTCGGCGGCCGCCGCGTGCACCAGGCGCTCGACGACGTACGTCGCCTCGGGCCGGCCCGCGCCGCGATACGCATCGACCGGCGCGGTATTGGTGAACGCGGCCGTCACTTCGCAGTAGATGACCGGCGTCGTGTACTGGCCGGCGAGCAGCGTCGCGTACAGGATCGTCGGAATGCAGGACGCGAACGTCGACAGATACGCCCCCATCGCCGCGGTGGTGTGAACCCGCATCGCCAGAAACTTCCCGTCCTTATCGAGCGCCAGCTCCGCGTGCGTGACGTGATCGCGGCCGTGCGCGTCGGACAGGAACGATTCGCTGCGCTCGGCCGTCCACTTGATCGGGCGATGGACGCGCTTCGACGCCCAGACCATCGCCGTCTCTTCCGGATACAGGTAGATCTTCGAGCCGAATCCCCCGCCGACGTCGGGCGCGATCACGCGCACCTTGGTCTCCGGCAAGCCGAGCACGAACGCGGTCATCAGCAACCGTTCGACGTGCGGGTTCTGGCTCGTGACGTAGAGCGTGTAACTCTCATCCGCACGGCTGTAGCTCGCAACAGCGGCGCGCGGTTCGATGGCGTTAGGGATCAATCGATTGTTGACGATGTCGAGCTTGGTGACGTGCGCAGCCTTGGCGAACGCCGCGTCGACCGCGGCCTTGTCGCCCAACGCCCAGGTGTAGCACTTGTTTCCGGGTGCGCCGTCGTGGATCTGCGGCGCGCCAGATTTCAGCGCGTCGACGGGATTGACCACCGCGGGCAGGACGTCGTAATCAACGTCGATCAGTTCCGCGGCGTCCTTCGCCTGGTCAGGCGTCTCCGCGATCACCAGCGCGATGCCGTCCCCGACGTAACGCACCTTGCCCTGCGCCAGCACGGGATGCGGCGGCTCCTTCATCGGCTGCCCGTCGGTGCCGGTAATCAGCCACCCGCACGGCAGGCCGTTGACGCCGGTTAGATCATCGCCCACATAGATGGCGACGACGCCGGGCGCAGCCTTCGCCTTGCTGGTGTCGATCTTGCGTATCTTCGCGTGCGCGTGCGGCGAGCGCAGGAAGTACGCGTGCGTGTGGTGCGGTGGATTGACGTCGTCGGTGTACTGGCCGGCACCGGTCAGGAAGCGGACGTCCTCCTTGCGGCGGATCGATTGGCCGATGGTGTTGAGATCGTTCGCACCCATGATCTACCTCCGCATGGCGACGGCGCCCAGGGCGATCGCCTTGACAATATTCTGATAGCCGGTGCAGCGGCACAAATTGCCTTCCAGCTCGGCGCGGATCGTCGTCTCGTCGGCATTGGGATACCTCTGCACGAGGTCGATGGCGGAGAGCACCATCCCCGGCGTGCAGAACCCGCATTGCAGGCCGTGACACTCCTTGAACGCGGCCTGCATCGGATGCATCGCGCCGTCGGTCGCGAGGCCCTCGATGGTCGTGATCTTCGCGGCGTCGGCTTGCACGGCGAGGATCGTGCAGGCCTTGACCGCGTTGCCGTCGATGAGCACGGTGCACGCACCGCACTGCCCGGTGTCGCAGCCGACGTGCGTGCCGGTCAGCGCGAGGTTGTTGCGGATGTAATCGACGAGCAGCGTGCGCGGATCGACCTCCGCGCGCACGGCCTTGCCGTTGACGGTGAGTGACAACGAGACGGACACGGACGTTCTCCTTCGGTGGGATGCCGCGGGATGGAGCTTTCGTTGGAGGCGTATTCGGGCGGCGCAGTTAGCATACTCCCGGGTCGAGCTTGCGGCAACGCGGCCAAGACCGTACGCGGCGCTCAACGAAGAGGCCAGACCGCCGTGATTCCCGCGCCGCTGAACTGTCCGTGCCCGCCCATCACCGCCTCGCTGCCCAGGCCGAGAAACGCGATGCCGACGACAATGCCGGCGAGCGACGTCACGCCCCAGACGATGTCCGCCAAGTGCAGCTCGCGCACCGCCGCGAGCAGCGATGGCGGCGGCCGCCGGACAAGCTGTCCCGGCGCGAATTCGGCCGCGAGTTGCTGCCGGTCGAGTGCGCGCAACGCGCTTCTGGTCGCGATCCGCCACGGCAGCTGCACCAGCGCCCAGACGCCGCTGGCGACGCCGGACAGGCCGTAGCCGAACGCCGCGGCGAGCGCCGCACCGAAGATCGTCAACACCGCCCGTCCCTCGAGGTCGGCCGTTCGGAACAGGTCCCGCGCCTGCCTCGCCAGCCGGGGAACCTGACGTACGATGCCGGCAGCGAAGGCGACGATGCCGATCGGCTTGTCGGCCTTCGCGGCCTCGTCGGCGTGCTCCTGCAGCCGCTGGACGAGCATGGACAGGAAATCTTCGAATCCGTCTTCGTACCGCCCGGCCGCGAACTTCGGCAGCAGCGTGGCGTCGACCAGCCGCTTGGCTTCGATGTCGGGGATCACGCCCTCGAGCCCGTAGCCGACCTCGAGACGGATCGTCCGCAGGGATGGGAAGACGAACAGCGCGATCCCGTTGTCGGCGCCCTGCGCGCCGATCTTCCAGGCGTTGGCCGCGGCGGCGGTGTAGTCCTCGATGCCGCCCGCGGGCGCCATGGGCTCGATGACGACCAGAACGGGCAGATGGAGCGCCTGCAGCAGATACGATTGGAGATAGGTGCTCTTGGCCGACGCGAACTCGCTCGACACCCATCCGCCGCGATCGTCGAACCAGCGGCCCGGGGCCGGCGGAGCGCGCTCCAGCGACCGCCGCGGCAGGAAGGCGGTCAGGAGGAGCAGGAGCACGAGCGCGGTAACGCCGGCGGCGAGCGCCGGGCCGTGGCGTGCAGCAAACGAGCGGCCGCGCCTAGCCTCGGCGGCAGGCGCGTCCGCCATCACCGGCGATCCTCGAGGCGGCATCCTAGTCGTTGTGGTCTGAAGGTGGGCGCCGTCCCACGCCACCGTAGCGGCGTTTAACCCAGTTACCTCTTCGTCACAGATTGCCGATGTACTGCGCCAGGTTCTCGATGTCCTGGTCGGACAGTGTCCCGGCGACGCTGGTCATGTTGCCCGCGTCGTTCGTCCGGCGTCGGGCCTTGAAGTCCGCGAGCTGCTTCTTGATGTACTGCGGGTATTGCCCGGCAACGCGCGGGATTTCATTCTGGCCGACGAAACTGCCGAGATGGCACATCGGGCACAGCACTGCATCGGAGGTCTTGCGGCCCGCCTCGACCTTGGCGCCGTCGACCTGGAATCTAATCGGCAGCGGCTTTTGCGCCGCAAAATAATTCCCGAGCGTGATCATGTCGTCAGCGGAGAGCGTTGCCGCCATTGGCGACATCTGCGGGTCGCTGCGGCGGCCTTCCTTGAAGTCCTTGAGCTCGATGTAGATGTAGCGCCAGCTCTGCCCGGCGAGGATCGGATAGTCGGGATTCTGCGAGTTGCCGTCGGGCCCGTGGCAGGCGGCGCAAATCTGAGCCTTCTCACGCGCTGCAGCCATCTGTGCCGGATCCATCTGCGCGTACGCCGAAAGAGCGACCGAGGCGGTCGCAGCGCACACAAGGAGCTTGAACGTGTCGGGGATGGACACAAAAAAACGGCTACCCGGTGTGACCCGGGCAGCCGCGCTTCGTTCGGAGAGAGGCTGCCTCTTTGTGCCGCGCGCGCAAATCGACTTGATTACGCGTCGGCAGCAGCCGCGACTCGCCACGCGCGATCCCCGCGCTTCGCGTGGGGCGCCCGGCGAGGCGGAGCGAGGCTCCACGAGCGCGAGCGAGTGGAGGCGACCCGAGCCGGGCGCGAGGGCCGATGACTCGACGCGACCAATTCGCTAGACCGCGCCGAAGGCCCCTCGCTGCGGGCTCGCACGGCTACGGCAACGCGAACACGAACACGCTGTTGCCGCGCTTGGAGTCGATCTGATTGTTCCCGCCCGCGGC
>JBGPYP010000213.1:0-4630 GCA_041493285.1 Casimicrobiaceae bacterium | reverse complement strand
CTCGTACGCTCATTCTTTCGCGCTCCGTCCGTCTCCTATATTTCCGACTGCTGAGTAAGTACGCTGTTGTGCGTACCCATCACGACGTGCCTGCCGCCGCGCCGCGGACGCACACCCAGCAGCGATTCGAGATGATCCTCGCCTTGTTCGAGCGTCGCCGCCGCGACGACCAGATGGTCGAGTGCGGCGCGGGTGATCAAGCGCTGGCCACGGTCTCGTCCGCCGCGAAGTCGACTTCCACGCGCGCACCGTTGGGGTCGAGAAAGAAGACCTGCCACACGCCCGGACCCACCTGGCGGCGGCAGGTGTGCTCTAGCCCTCGCGCCTTGAGCTTGGCGAGCGTGCCGGAAAGATCGCGTCCGGTGAACGCCATGTGGTCGATCACGCCGGCTTTGAGGTCGCTTTTTGGCCGGCCGCCGATCACGTGCAGGATCGGCTGGCTGTTCGCGTAGAGCCACGCACCCGGAAAATCGAAGTTGGGCCGCGGCCCGGCGGCGAGGCCGAGCAGTTCGTCGTAGAAGCGGACGGTGCCGTCCACGTCGTCGGTCAGAATCGTGAAATGGTTCATGCCTTCGACAGCCATCGTCATCCTCCAAACTCATTTTCCAACTCATTTTCCAGCGATGACACCGCGCCGTCCGAGTTGCGCGGTGAAAAACTCGCCGAACAACGCGGTGGCGTCCGGCGGCTGCAGATCATTGTACGCAAAAGCCGCGTCGCCGCCGCTCCAGGCGTGCGCGAGTCCGGCGACGCGCACCCGCCGGGCCACGACGCGGCCGTCCATGCGGTAGTCGTCGGTAGTCATCGTGCGGCGGTCGGAGAGGGGCGTCGCGGAGCTCGCGTCGGCGTCGGGCAACGCGCCGGTGTTCGGCGGCAGCCGCCCGTTGAAGACGAGGAACTGCCGCAGGACCTCGGCGGCGTTCTTTTCGGCGACGACGTTGTCACTCTCCCCGTGAATCACGCACAGCGGCAGCGGCAGCGCGCGCGTCGAGGTCAGTGTGCGCGCCTGCAATGCGATCGCGTCGGTGTCGCCGTCGGCTCCGGTCGCCAGCACCTTCAACGCCACGACCGGGCTCGACGCTGCGCCGCAGGCAACACCCGAGTGCACGCCGACCGCGGCGAACAACTTGGCGAAGCGCAGACCGAGCACTGCCGCGAGGCACGCGCCCGACGACATCCCGGCGAGGAACATGCGGCGGGGGTGCGCGCCATAGAGCCGGCGCACGGCGCGCACTTGTGCGGCCACGATCGCGGCTTCGCCCTTGCCTGCGGCGGTGCGGCGATCGAACCAGTTCCAGCATCCCCACGAATTGGCATGCGGCGTTTGTCGCGGCAGGAGGACAAGCCAGTCGCGCTCGTCGGCGAAAGCCGCGATCCGCGCGCCGGCGGCGAATTCCTCGGGTGTCTGCCGGCAGCCGTGGAGGAGCACGAGCAGCGGACGCCGCCGCCAGCGCGAATGGCCGCGCGGGACATAGACCAGATACTCGCGCGAGGGCCACACCCACGGCGCGACGGAGACCCAGCCGTGCCAGGAGAACTTGCTCCCCGTCTCGAAGCGGCCCGGCTCCGGCGGTGCGCGACGGAACAGCCGCGCGAAGAATTCACGGATGCGGGCGGTGAGTGGCAGGTGCGGCTCAGATGAGGATGACGTCGTACTGCTCCTGTGTATACAACGTCTCGACCTGCAACGAGATCGGCTTGCCGATGAAGTCGCCGAGCTGTGCCAGGCTCTGCGATTCCTCGTCGAGGAAGAGGTCGATCACCGATTGCGAGGCGAGGATCCGGAACTCGCGGGCGTTGAACTGCTTGGACTCGCGCACCACCTCGCGCAGAATCTCGTAGCAGACGGTCTGCGCGGTCTTGATCTCGCCGCGGCCGCCGCAGGTCGCGCAGGGCTCGCACAGGATGTGGGCGAGGCTTTCGCGCGTGCGCTTGCGCGTCATCTCGACCAGTCCGAGCTGGGTAAAGCCGTTGACGGTCAGCCGCGTGCGGTCGCGGTCGAGCGCCTTCTTGAACTCCGCCAGCACCGCGGCGCGATGGTCGGCGTTCTCCATGTCGATGAAGTCGATGATGATGATGCCACCGAGGTTCCGCAAGCGGAGCTGGCGCGCGATAACCTGCGCGGCTTCGAGGTTGGTCTTGAAGATCGTGTCGTCGAAGCTCCGCCCGCCGACGAAACCGCCGGTGTTGACGTCGATCGTGGTCATCGCCTCGGTCTGGTCGATGATGAGGTAGCCGCCCGACTTGAGATCCACGCGGCGCGCCAGCGCCTTCTCGATCTCATCCTCGACGCCGTGCAGATCGAACAGCGGCCGCTCGCCGCTGTAGTGGTTGATCCGCTCGAGGACCGCCTGTGTGTATTGCTGCGCGAACCCCTGCATCTTTTGGTACGTCTCGCGCGAGTCGACGAGGATGCGCGCGGTTTCCTCCGTCGCCATGTCGCGCAGCACCCGCTGCGCGAGGCTCAGATCCTGATAGATCGGAGAAGGGACCGGCAGCGCGCCGGACTTGGCGGTGAGATCGGCCCACAGCTTGGTCAGATACTCGATGTCGTTCTGCAGTTCGCGCTCGGTCGCGGTCTCCGCCATGGTGCGGATGATGAAACCGCCGGCAAGCCCTTCCGGCAGCAGCTGCTGCAACCTGCCGCGCAGGCTCTCGCGCTCGGCCTCGTCCTCGATGCGCTGCGAAATTCCGATGTGCGAATCCTGCGGCAGATACACCAGCAGCCGGCCGGCGAGGCTGACCTGCGTGGAAAGCCGCGCGCCCTTGGTGCCGATCGGATCCTTGATCACCTGCACCAGCAGCGACTGGCCCTCGTGCAGGATGCGCTCGATCGGTTTGCTGTCGTGGCCGTCCTGGCGATGCTCCCAGATGTCGGCAATGTGCAGGAACGCGGCGCGCTCGAGGCCGATCTCGATGAACGCCGACTGCATTCCCGGCAGCACGCGTGCGACCCGGCCGACGTAGATGTTGCCGACCAGCCCGCGCGCCGACGCGCGCTCCATGTGCAGCTCCTGCACAACGCCCTGCTCGAGCATCGCCACCCGCGTTTCCTGCGGCGTGACGTTGATGAGGATTTCGTTGCTCATCGCGCGCTACAGCACCTGAAAACCGATCTGCGCCAGGATCCCGGCGGTCTCGAACAGCGGCAGGCCCATCACGCCCGAGTAGCTGCCTTCGAGATGCTGCACGAACGCGGCAGCCCGGCCCTGGATCGCGTAGGCACCGGCCTTGTCGAACGGCTCGCCGGTCGCGACGTAGCGCTCGATTTCGTCTTTTGGGATCGCGCGGAAGGTCACGCGCGAGGTCGACACCGCCTGCACGAGCTGAGCGTTCCAGCGGACCGCCACCGCCGTGAGCACGTCGTGCGTGCGCCCGGACAGCGCGGCCAGCATCGCGATCGCGTCGGGCGCATCCTTCGGCTTGCCCAGCGCCGTTCCGTCGAGCACGACTTCGGTATCGGCGGCGAGCACCGGTTTGGGCGCGAGGCCGCGCGGCGTCATGCGATGCCAGCCGATCGACGCCTTCAGCCGCGCGATGCGCTTGACGTACTCGAGCGGGGGCTCGTCCTTGCGCGGCGCCTCGACGATGTCGCGCCGGCGCCCCGGCGCTTCGCGCAGAAGTAGTTCGTCGAACTCGACGCCGAGCTGGCGCAGGAGCTCCTGCCGGCGCGGGCTCTTCGAGGCGAGATACACCGAGGGCCGCTCGGTGAGAACGAACAGTTCGCTCATTCGCGGTGGTAGGGATGGCCCTGCAGCAGGCTTATCGCGCGATAGATCTGTTCGGCGAGCAGGACCCGTGCGAGGCCGTGCGGCAATGTTAGCGCGGAAAGCGCCACGATGACATCGGCATCGCGCTTGACCGCCTCCGCGATCCCGTCGGCGCTGCCGATGACGAACGCGATGGGTTGGCCGTGACCACTCCAGTCGCGCAGGTGCTCCGCGAGGCGCGCGGTCGTCCACGCTTTGCCGCGCTCGTCGAGTACGACGATGCGGCAGCCTTTGGTCGCGGCGCCGATCCGGCGCGCTTCCGCGGCGAGAATCTGCGCGACAGTCTTGCCGCGGCCGCGCGGCTCGGGCTTGACCTCGACGAGTTCCAGCGCAAACTCGCGCGACAGGCGACGCGCGTAGTCGTCGAACGCGGCATTCACCCAGGACGGCATGCGATGCCCGAGGGCGACGATGCGTATTTTCATGAGATTTTCGTCGGGCCGAATTCGGCAGCGGTGCAGCATGTATCGCCGCGTGCGAACAAATTCGCACCTACAACATGTGCGTTCGTAGGGCCGACTTCATTCGGCCAGGGAGGTCAAGCGGCGGTGGCTGCCTTGCTGCGCCTGCGTGGCGCTGGCGGCGTCCACAACTCTTCGAGGTTGTAGTACGCCCGCGTGGCGGGCTGCATGACGTGCACGACGATGTCGCCGCCGTCGACCAGCACCCACTCGCCCGCTTGCTCGCCTTCGACGCCGACGATCGTCGCGCCTGCCGCCTTGAGCGCTTCGCGCACATGTTGCGCCAGCGCCTTCACCTGCCGCGCGGATTCTGCGGTAGCGATGATCAGCGTGTCGTAGAGACTGGTCAGCGTGCGGACATCGAGAACGGTGATGTCCCGGGCTTTGATGTCTTCGAGG
>JBGPYP010000358.1:0-2594 GCA_041493285.1 Casimicrobiaceae bacterium | reverse complement strand
CGCGACGTCCCTGACGTACGCGTCGCGCGCGGTGGGGGTGGCGAGCAGGCTGATCTCGGACGAGCTGCGCGACGCGTACGTCAGGGACGTCGCGGCGGATTACGCGAAAATCCGCGCACAGCATGCGGCACAAAAGGAACCCGCGCTGATCTCTCTGGAAGCGGCGCGGGCGAATGCTTTCAAGGCCGACTGGCGCGGCTACACGCCGCCGCGGCCGGCGTTCCTCGGCCGCAGGGAAATCAGGAACGCCGATCTGGGCGAGCTCGCGCGGCACGTCGACTGGGCGCCGTTCTTCCAGACCTGGGAGCTCTCGGGGCCGTTTCCTGCGATTCTCGACGACCCGGTTGTCGGCGAAGCCGCGCGCAACGTCTACGCCGAGGGCCAGGCGATGCTCAAGCAGATCGTCGAGGGACGCTGGCTCACGGCCAACGGCGTCATCGCGCTGCTGCCGGCGAATTCGGTTGGTGACGATATCGAGTTCTATGCGGACCCGTCGCGAACGACGGTCGCGCTCACGTGGCGCAACCTGCGCCAGCAGAACGAGCGGCCGGCGAGCAAGCCCAATTATTGCCTTGCCGACTTCGTCGCGCCGAAGGCTTCGGGCGTCGAGGATTACGCCGGCGCGTTTGCCGTCACCGCCGGTCGGGGCATCGAGAAGAGACTCGCCGAGTTTGAGGCGAAGAAGGACGACTACAGCGCGATCATGCTGAAGGCGCTCGCCGATCGCCTGGCGGAAGCCTTCGCGGAGTGGCTGCACATGCGCGTGCGGCGCGAATACTGGGGCTATGCGAAGGATGAAGCGCTGGACGACGCGGCGATGATCCGCGAGGAATACCGCGGCATCCGGCCCGCACCGGGCTATCCGGCGTGCCCCGATCACACGGTCAAGGCGGCGCTGTTCGACCTGCTGCAGGGGAGGAGGATTGGCATGTCGCTCACCGAGAGCTACGCGATGCTCCCTGCTGCGTCGGTGTCGGGGTTCTACATGGCGCATCCGGAAGCGACGTATTTCGCGGTGGGGAAGATCGGCGAGGACCAGCTCTCCGATTTCGCGCGCCGTGCCGGCGCAGCGGACGACGCGCTGCGGCGCGCATTGGCGCCGAGCCTCGCTTAGCGACGCGTGATGATCGCGACCGCCGCCGATCGAAGCACCGTCGTCTCGGGCTGTGGCGAGGATCGGGTCGTTGTGGTTGCACTCTGCGCCGCCTGGTGCGACAGCTGCACCGAATTCCGAGCGACGTTCGAACGCATTGCCGCCACGCGCCCGGACACGCTCTTCGTCTGGCTCAACATCGAGGACGACGCCGCGATCTGCGGCGACATCGACGTCGAGAACTTCCCGACGCCCGCGATCTATCGCGGTGCGACCCTGCTGCACTACGGCGTGTCGTTGCCGCAAGAAGCGACGGTCGCGCGTTTGGTCGACGAGATGGCCGGGCGCAGCGAACCGCTCCAAGATGCACCCGCGCCCGTGCTCGCGCTGCCGCAGGCGTTACGCAAGCGCGGTGCGGGCGACCGCTAAGCCGCAGGAACTCCCGTGCTCCGATCGCCCTGGGCGGAATCGAAACCGGCATCGGTTGCGTTGATCGCGGTCTGCCAGGTCGCGGCGATGGCGCTCTGGTTCTCCGCCTCCGCAGTCGTGCCGGCGCTCGCTGCCGAATACGGGTTGTCCAAGTTCGCGCAGGCGGCGCTGACGAGCGGCGTTCAGGCCGGGTTCGTCGTCGGATGCCTGGCGAGCGCCGTGCTCGGTCTTGCCGATCGGGTCGATCCGCGCCGGTTTTTCGCGGCGGCGGCGTGCGTTGGCGCGCTGGCCAACGCGCTTCTGCTGGCGATCGATCCCGGGTCGCTTGCAGCTCCGGCTTTGCGCTTTGTGACCGGCGCCTGCATGGCCGGTGTCTACCCTGTGGGGATGAAGCTGGTCGCGACGTGGGCGAAGGACGACATGGGCCTGATGGTCGGCATCCTAGTCGGAGCGTTGACGCTGGGTTCGGCGTCGCCGCACTTGTTCAATGCGCTGGGCGGAGTCGACTGGCGGGTCACGCTCGCGGCGGCGTCGCTCAGCGCGCTCGCCGCCGCCGCGCTGATCGGCCTCGCCGGCGTAGGCCCACGCCAGGTGACGCTCCCGCGCTTCGACCCGCACGTCGTGCTCACCGCGTGGCGCGACCTGCCGCTGCGTCTGGCCAATCTGGGGTATCTCGGCCACATGTGGGAGCTCTATGCGATGTGGGCGTGGATCGGCGCGTTTTTCCAGGCGAGCTTCGGTGAAACGCTAAGCCCCGACACCGCGCCGGTTGCCGCCAAGCTTGCCACCTTCGCCACGATCGGCGCTGGCGCGATCGGCTGCGTCGCAGCCGGATTTTTCGCCGACCGCCTCGGGCGTACGACGCTCACCATCCTGGCGATGGCGATCAGCGGCAGCTGCGCGGCAACCATCGGCTTTCTCTACGGAGGCGCGCCGGCATGGCTTCTCGCGGTCAGCATCGTGTGGGGCATCAGCATCGTCGCCGACTCGGCGCAGTTCTCCGCCTCCATCGCCGAGCTGGCGGATCCCGCCCGGGTAGGGACGATGCTGACCTTGCAAACGGCGCTAGGCT
>JBGPYP010000244.1:0-4152 GCA_041493285.1 Casimicrobiaceae bacterium | reverse complement strand
GACAGCAAGGCTTTTTGTGCCAGTCTTGTGAAAGCCAATACAGAATACTTTTGGTCCCATCATTTATGACATTCCCCTGTCGCCGCCGACCGAATCTTGACCAGGGATCGAGAACCGTCCGTTGCGCGGTCGCCTATTGATAAGTATAGTTCTTTGCGCTGTTTGCAACCTCTTGCAATGCCGGTGAATTGGCGCGTGGTACCGCCCCAGATCGGCGTGTCGGGCGGCGTCGTTTTGCCCCACCGCGTTTGTTCCCTTGTGTTGATGCGCTGCTTCGCGGTGTGACGCGCGTCGGTGGCGAAGATGGGCACCCTCACGCGTGGGGTATCAGCGGCGGTACAATTAGCGTTCCTGGTGCCGGCACCCTTTGTCGATCGATCGCCTCTGCATGTGGTAACGCTCCGATTGCGATGACGACCGTGGCACCTCCCGGCGGAGCGTCTCGACCGGACGACCCGGACGCAGCGCCGCGCGCGATCACGGGCCGTTTGTTCGTGGTTGGCTGCGCGCGCTCCGGCACCACGCTGCTCCAGTCCTTCCTCGCCGCGCATCCTGCGTTTCTTTCGTTTCCGGAAACGTCTGTCTTCGGTCGCCTGCTGAATGCGGGCGTCATGCGCAGCTTCCGAGTCGAGCCGTCGGGCCTTGGGGCTGCCGCGGACGAGGCCGGCCCGTCCCGTCTGGGGACGCTCCACCGGCGCACCCAAATGGCCTACCGGCACACCACGGCGCTGCTGGACAAGCTGGGACGCCGCGACCTGGAGCAACTCCTGCCGATCCGCAGCAAGTCGGCCGGCCAGTTCGCCGACGGGTTCGTCGGCGTGCTTGACCGCCTCGCGCTGGACCGGGGTAAATCCTGGTGGGTTGAGAAGTCGCCCGAAAACATCCGTTTCGTGCCCGAGATCCTCGGCCTTGTGCCGGGCGCGAGGGTCGTCAACATCCTGCGCGACGGCCGTCAGAACGTCGCGGCTCTGTACGACATGGCGCGCCAATACCCCGATTGGTGGTGGGGCAAGTATCGGGACTTGGACGCCGCGATCGAGCGGTGGAACATCTGCGTGCGCCAGACGCGGCGGTTGGTCCCTGTTCCCGAAGTCCTGCTGGTTCGCTACGAACGACTGGTCGCGGAAACGGAAGCGGTCGTGGAAGAGGTGTGCCGCTTTACGGGGCTGCCCTTCAGCCGCGACATGATCGATCGCCGTGCGGAAGCAGCCAGCACCATCATGACCGCGCGCGAGCCGTGGAAGGCCGACGTTCTCACGCCGATGCGTTCCGCCCCCGAGGATAAGTTCAGCAAGGTCTTCAATGACGAGCAGAAGGCTTACATCGAAGCGCGACTCGAGCGGATCGATTTCTGAACTGAGCCGACAATGAACCAACTCGATTTCAAGGGGCGCGCCGCGGTCGTCACCGGCGGCGCGGCGGGCATCGGTTTCGCCATTGCGGAGCGCCTCGTCGCCAGCGGCGGGCGCGTCAGCCTCTGGGATCGCGATGCGGCCGCGCTCGACCGCGCCCGGATCGCGCTCGGCGCCGGTACCGACACGCGCGTGGTCGATGTCGCCGATGCCGCGAGCGTGGCATCGGCGACGCAGGCGACGGCTATCGCGCTGCAACGCATCGACGCGCTGGTCTGCTCGGCCGGCATCACGGGTCCCAACACGACGACATGGGACTACCCGGTCGACGCGTGGCGGCAGGTGATGGAGATCAACGTCAACGGCGTGTTCCTCTGCAACCGCGCGCTCGTGCCCGCGATGCTCACACAGGACTACGGCCGCATCGTCAACATCGCTTCGGTCGCCGGCAAGGAGGGCAACCCCAACGCGAGCGCGTACAGTGCGTCCAAGGCCGCGGTCATCGGGTTGACCAAATCGCTGGGCAAGGAGCTGGCGAAGACCGGCATCCGCGTCAACTGCGTCACGCCCGCGGCGGTGAAGACGGCGATGTTCGACCAGATGACGCAAGCGCATATCGACTTCATGCTGTCGAAGATCCCGATGGCGCGCTTCGGGCGGGCAGATGAAATCGCCGCACTGGTCGCATGGTTGTGCACCGAGGAGTGCTCGTTCTCGACCGGCGCGGTATTCGATCTCTCGGGCGGGCGCGCGACGTACTGACGCTTCGCCAACGGCGGCCTCCTTGGACGCGCACCGCATTCGCGTCGCGTCGCCGGTCGGCCACTACGTCGACTTGCGACGCGCGATCCCCGCTCGCTAGGATCGCGGCGCGACCGGCGAGCCGGAGCGAGGCTCCACGAGCGTGAGCGAGTGGAGGCGACCCGAGCCGGGCGCAAGGGCCGACGACGCGACGCTTCGAATACTCCCGGCAGTAGCGGAGGCCCCTCGCCACGGGCTCGCGCCGCCAGGAATACGCTCGCGGCGCCGGCTGTTAACGTGACGCCGGGCAGCTCGCAGCGGAATCGGCAGCAACGCCGGTCCGCCGGGCGCCCCAGGTTTCACGTAGGAGATCAGGATGCGTCGTACGCTCAGTTGGGTTCTGTGGCTGTTCTCGGTGCTGGCCACGCCCGCGGTCTGGGCGAGCTTCCACTTCTTCCAGATCGAAGAGATCTTCTCCAACGCGGACGGGACCGTCCAGTACGTCGTGCTGCATGAGGTGGCCGGCATGAACGGCGAGAACTTCCTCGGCGGCCATACGTTCACCAGCACGAGCGGCGGCACGACCCAGACCTTCACCTTCCCTACGGACCTTCCGGGCGGCGACCAGGGGCCTTACGGGCAGATGCCCAGCCCAACTGCATTCGCGCGCGTCCTGATCGCGACGCATGGCTTCGCGCAACTCGGGCTCGCGACGCCCGACTACGTGATCCCGAACGGATTCCTATCGCTCACCAATGGGACGATCAACTATGCCGGCGTCGATCAGGTGAGCTACACGGCCCTGCCCACCGATGGCGTCACCGCGATCAACCGCAGCGGCATGACGCTGCAGAATCTCGCGACCAACTTCGCCGGGCAGTCCGCTTCGGTCACCGCGGCGCCACCCCCGACAGGGACCTCAAGCGCGGTGGAGTACTACTACGACGTCTGGAATTTCTACTTTGTGACGTCCTTCCCGGCCGAGATCGCCGCGTTGGACGGCGGCGCCTTCGGCGGCGCGTGGAAGCGCACCGGCCAGACGTTCAAGGTGTGGTCCTCAGCGCTCAACGCAGCGGTGGTGCCGACCTGCCGTTTCTTCAGCACCGCCGTCTTTGCGCCGAAGAGCGCGCACTTCTATACGCCGATCGCCAGCGAATGCCTGTTCCTGCAGACCGATCCGGCGTCCTTGGCCGTCTGGCAACTCGAAACCCCCGCGGCGTTTTACCTCGAGTTGACCGACGCCTCGGGCAATTGTCCGGTTGGAACCGCGCCGCTCTATCGCGTCAACAACAACGGCATGGGTGGCGCGCCCAATCACCGCTTTACGCCGAACCGCGCGACTCGCGATCAGATGGTCACGTTGGGATGGTTGGCGGAGGGCAACGGGCCCGACATCATCTTCGCCTGCCTGCCGCAATGAGGGTTCGTCGCCCGGGGTGGCCGGAGGGAACCCCGGGCGGCGTCTCGATGTCGCGGGCCTCCCTGGGGTTCGCGCAGAGCCTGTCGTGAGCCTGTCGAAGGCGCTCCCCCCGAGCTACAATCGGCACCTCGCTGTTCGGCCGCGATTCCGCGCTCGTTCGGGTGTCCGCTCCCGCATCGCCATCTCCGGCGCATAACCTCGCCGCGCTGCTCGTCCGCAGCGCAGAGCATCATCCCGCGCTTCCCGCGGTCGCCGTCGGCTCGACAGTACTCCACCCATACGCCACGCTTACGGTGCGTGCCGCCAAGCTCGCCGCGACGCTGATCGCAGCAGGCCTTGGCCGCGGTGAACGTGTCGCGCTGGTCGGGCGCAACGCACCCGAATATGTCGAGGCGCTGTTCGCGTGCTGGCAGGCCGGGCTGTGCGCGGTTCCCGTCAACAGCAAGTTGCATCCGAGCGAGCTCGGCTATGTGCTCGAGCATTCGGGCGCGCGCTGGGCCTTCGTCGATGCGGTCTGGCACACCGCGCTCGCGGGGGGCACAGGCGCAGCGCCGGCGCTCGAGCGCGTGATCGAATTCGGGTCGAGCGAATACGTGCACCTGTTCGGCGAGGCGCGTCAGGACGAGCCTGCCGCGGTCG
>JBGPYP010000411.1:0-2117 GCA_041493285.1 Casimicrobiaceae bacterium | reverse complement strand
GAAGGCGCTGGTCTTCGGCCTCCCCGATAGCTGGACGATTGTGGATACGCAAGGGTCCCCGGCGCCCGGCAAGAAGCTGAAGACCGACAGCATCGAAGTGAAGATCGATCCGCGTTCCGAGTGGCCGCAAATCTATCGCGAAGCGTGGCGCATCAACCGCGATTACTTCTACGACCCGGCGATGCACGGCAGCGATTGGGAAGCCGTGCGCAAGAAGTACGAGCCATTCATCGGCCATGCCGCAACGCGAACCGACGTCGACCGCGTCATCGGCTGGATGCTCAGTGAATTGGCGGTGGGGCATTCGCGCTACACGTCGGGCGAACGGCTGCACGAGCGCAAGACGGTTCCCGGCGGCCTTCTCGGGGCCGAGCGAGACGACGACGACCTCGGTGTCGGAGTCGCCCTTGAGCCGCAGCGCCTCCTCGACCGCGTTCGCGTCGAAACGATTGAGCGCCCCCTCGCCGGAACGGTCGAGGCGCTTCGAGCCCGGATCCAGCCGGCCGGCACCCTCGGGAACGTGCTTCACGCAGACGACGATCTTCATGACCGCGGGCGATCCTACACATGGGGAGTGTCCCCACTTGGGGCTTCTCTACGGGAGGGCCATCGCTGGAGCCCTCGAGTCGGCCGTCGCGCGTGCCGCTTTCGTCACGCTCTCGTGACGGGGTGTGTCCCCCTACATGCGCTGCTTGAGCGCGAGCACGTCCGCGACGAAGGCCTTGCTGACCTTGTAGGGGCCGCCTGCCTTGACGGAGCGCTCGCCCTGGTACCAGCCTGCGAGGGCGAGGTGCTCGTCCCCGCCGAACGCGGCCAGGAGGTGGTGGAGGTACGCCATGCCGACGTGGACGTTGCCGTCCGCGTCGTGTGCGATCGGATGGCCGATCAGGACGGTTTCGACGTAGTCCCAGGTCGTCGGCAAGAGCTGCATCACGCCCTGCGCGCCGACGTTCGAGACGACGTTGTTGTTGTAGCCCGACTCCATCCATGCCAGCGCGCGCGCGAGGCTGCGGTCGATGCCGTAGTACGCGGACCAGCGGTCGAGCGAGTCGCGCACCGTTCCCGCATTCGTCGCCGACACAGCGGTGGGCGCCGCAGCGTGCGCCGCCGCGGGAATGCGCAGCTTGACGCCGATCAGGAGTGGCTGCGCCGGATTGAGCTTGTTGAGCTGTGCGATCTTTCGAAGCGTCGTCCCGTGCTTGCGCGCGATCGCGGTCAGCGAGTCGCCGGGCCGCACGATGTAACGCGACAGCAACAGCGGCGCCGTCTGCACCTGCTTCACCGGCACACGCGTCTGCAATCCGAGCGCCGCGAACGTCGCCGGGCCGGCGATGCCGTCGGCAGGCAAGTGCATCGCGCGCTGATACCGCTTGACACCGAGAACCGTCGGCGTGTCCACGTACGCATTCACCGGCACGCGCACACCGTGCTTCACGAGCAGGAACTGGAGCACCGCGACGTCCCACCCGAACTTGCCGTGCGCGAGCGTGCGCGAGCCGAAGAGTGGCGTGCCGAGTGGCCCGAGCTCACGGCGCGTCCGCAGATCCGCGATCCCGGTGACGTGCAGGCGGTGCCCGCGCTGGAACGCACGCACGGCGGCAACCGTCTTCGGCCCGATGATCGCGTCGATCGGCCCGAGATAGAGCCCCTGCGCGCGCAGCGCGACCTGAAGGCCCGCGTGCTGGGGATTCAAGGCGGCGCTCGCGGGTGCGGCTGCCGCCCAAGCCGCCGCGAGCGCCCCCGCAAGTGCGAGACGGAAGCGCATAGATCCCCGGATTACCGCATCGAAACCGGGATTCCTCCCCGCCCGGGCGCCGAATTGCCTGCTAGGGTCGGGCACTTCGAGCGCGAACCGGAGCTTTATGACCCGCCACCGGACGACATCCCGAGGAGTTCTTCTCCTACTTCTAATGCTCGGCGCCGCCGGGTCTGCTTTGGCTGCGACTCCGATGGCGGGCACCGTGCCGACGCTGATCTTCCCCGTCGTGGGCGCCACGACGTACGTCGACGACTTCGGCCAGGCACGCGCCGGCGGCGCGCATCAGGGCAACGACCTGATGGCGGCGAAGAAGACGCCGGTCGTCGCAGTGGAAGCAGGCAAGGTCAAGTTCTGGACG
>JBGPYP010000129.1:0-7289 GCA_041493285.1 Casimicrobiaceae bacterium | reverse complement strand
CGCGGCGCGGGCGACTTCGTCGAGATCGAGTGGGACGAGGCGCTCGACATCCTCACCCGGCGTCTCGCGAAGATCCGCTCGACCGATCCCACGAAGCTCGCGTTCTTCACCGGGCGGGATCAGATGCAAGCGCTCTCGAGCCTCTGGGCGCAGCAATTCGGCACGCCGAACTGGGCCGCGCACGGCGGATTCTGCTCGGTGAACATGGCGGTCGCGGGCCTGTACACGATTGGCTATTCCTTCTGGGAATTCGGCGCGCCGGACTGGGACCACGCGAAATATTTCATGCTCTGGGGCGTGGCCGAGGATCACTCGTCGAACCCGATCAAGATCGGCCTGGACAAGTTGAAGCGCCGCGGGGCGAAGTTCGTCTCGATCAATCCGGTGCGCACCGGTTATTCGGCGATCGCCGACGAATGGGTGCCTATCCGTCCCGGGACCGACGGCCTGTTCGCGCTCGCGCTGGCGCACGTGCTGCTCAAGCGCGGCCTGATCGACTGGGAGTTCCTGATCAAGTACACCAACGCGCCGTGGCTGGTCGTGCAGACGCCCGGCATGCCCGGCGACGGCTTGTTCGCGCGCGACGCGGAGGGCAATCCGCTGATCTGGGATCAGGAGGCCCGCCGGTTCGCCAACGCACATCTACCGGACATTGCGCCCGCGCTGCTCGCCACGGTCGACCTGCCTGACGGCCGCCGCGCCAAGACGGTGTTCTCGCTGGTGACCGAACGCTACCTCGACGATCGTTACGCACCGGAAACCGTCGCCGCCGAGTGCGGAGTGCCCGCCCCGACGATCGAGCGCATCGCGCTGGAGATGGCACATGTCGCCTTCAACGAGGCGGTCGAATTGCCGATCCGGTGGACCGACATGCACGGCCGCACCCACGACCAGGTCATCGGCCGACCGGTCGCGATGCATGCGATGCGCGGCATCTCCGCGCATTCCAACGGTTTCCACACCTGTCGCGCGCTGCACGTGCTGCAGATGCTGTTGGGCGCGCTCGATGGGCCGGGCAGCTTCCGCGCCAAGGCCCCGTACCCGCGCCGCATTCCGGTGCGCAGGCCGCCCGAAAACGATCCCGCGGTCATCTTCGCGCCCAACACCCCACTCAACCGCTTGCCCTACGGTTACCCGACGCGGCCCGAGGACCTGGTGATCGACAAGGAGGGCAAGCCGCTGCGCATCGATCGCGCCTTTTCGTGGGAATCGCCGCTTGCCGCACAGGGGCTGATGCACATGGTCGTCACCAACGCGGTCAACGGCGACCCGTATCCGATCGACACGCTGCTGCTGTTCATGGCCAACATGGCCTGGAACTCGACCATGAATACGAGCGAGGTCCGCGAGATGCTCGTACAGAAGGACAAGAGCGGCGAGTACGCGATTCCCTTTCTCGTCGTGGTCGATGCATTCCACTCGGAGACGGTGGGCTTCGCCGATCTGGTGCTGCCGGATACGACTTACCTCGAGCGATACGATGCGATGTCGCTGCTCGACCGGCCGATTTCCGAGCCCGACGCCGCGGCGGACTCGATCCGGCAACCGATCGTTACACCGGATCGCGACGTGCGGCCGTGGCAGGGGGTACTGGTCGAGCTGGCGTCGCGGCTCGAGCTTCCGGCCTTCACCAATGCCGACGGCTCGCGCAAGTTCGAGGGCTACAAGGATTTCATCGTCAACTACGAAAGGGCGCCGGGCATCGGCTTTCTCGCCGGCTGGCGCGGCAAGGATGGGGACAAGGCCCTCCGCGGCGAGCCCAACCCGCAGCAATGGGAGCGCTACGTCGAGAATCAGTGCTTCTTCACGTATCGCTGGCCCGAGAACATGCGGTACTACCGCTACGCGAACAAGGATTACCTCGAGTTCGCGGAGAAGCACGCGCTGTTCGGCAGTCCGCCGGTGCAGGTGATCCTGCAGATGTATTCGGAGCCGCTGCAGAAATTCCGCCTCGCGGGACAGGGGCTCTACGACGGGCCGCAGCCGACCTCGCTCGTCGATTGCGAGCGCCTGGCGAAGTACTTCGACCCGCTGCCGTTCTGGTATGCCCCGCTCGAAGGCAGTCGGGCCGAGACCGCACCCGGAGCGGCGCGCGGCCGCACCGTCGGCGACGAGTATCCGTTGCACGCGATCACTCAGCGGCCGATGATGATGTACCACTCGTGGGACTCGCAGAACGCGTGGCTGCGGCAGATCATCTCCGAGAACCGCCTGTACATGAACCGCGCCACGGCGCGGGAGCTGGGGCTCGCGGACGACGACTGGGTCTGGGTCGCGTCGCATCACGCGAAGATCCGCTGCCAGCTACGGACCATGGAGGGGGTCGAAGCGCATACGGTGTGGACGTGGAACGCGATCGGCAAGCAGGCGGGCACGTGGGGGTTGTCGCCCGATGCTTCGGAGGCGACTGCGGGCTTCCTCCTCAACCATCTCATCTCGGAGCTGCTGCCCGCGGGCCCTGCGGATGAGCGCAGGCTCACCAACTCCGATCCGGTGACCGGCCAGGCGGCGTGGTTCGATCTGCGGGTCAAGGTCACCAAGTGTGCGCCCGGTGAGAGCGGCATCTGGCCGGTGTTCCCGGCCGCGAAGCGGCTGCCCGGCGATTCCTGGCGCCGGCCGCGCGTCTGGCGCTACCACGCCTAGGCGTCCGCATGAAGCTGGGACTGGTCATCGACCTCGACACCTGCGTGGGCTGTCACGCGTGCGCCACCGCGTGCAAGGAATGGAACGCGTCGTCGAAAGTGAGCGGCGCGCTGTCGGACTACGAGCCTTTCGGCGCGGAGCCTTCCGGCGTCTGGTTCAACCGCGTGCGCCACTACGAGGTCGGCGACTATCCCGCCAGCAAGACCATCAATTTCCCGCTGTCGTGCATGCACTGTGCCGACGCGGACTGCGTCACCGTTTGTCCTACGGGTGCGTCGTACAAGCGCGACGACGGCATCGTGCTCGTCGATCAGGACAAGTGCATGGGCTGCAACCTGTGCGCGTGGGCGTGCCCGTACGGCGCACGCGAGCTCGACCAAGTCCCGGGCACGATGAAGAAGTGCACGCTCTGCGTCGACCGCATCTACGATGAACTGCTGCCGGCGGAGGATCGGCAGCCGGCGTGCGTGCTGGTGTGCCCGACGCATGCGCGCCTGTTCGGCGACTTCGACGATCCGGAATCGGAGGTCTCGCGGGTGACCGCCGAGCGCGGCGGCTTCGGCCTCATGCCCGAGCTCGGCTACGCTCCGGTCAACCGCTATCTGCCGCCGCGGCAACCGCAGCCTGTTTTCGGGCCGGACGAGGCGAAGGCGCTGCTCGAGCGCGGGCTCGCCAGCCTCGCGGGCCCCGTGATTCGAAGGTGAGCATCCCGGCGGTGCCGAGCGGTGCGCGATGAAGCCCGCGCTCAGCATCATCTTCTTCACCGTCAGCTCGGGCGCCGGATTGGGATTGCTCGCGTTGATCGCGCTCGTCGACGTTTTTTCTGGCGGCAGCCTCCCGCCGCACGCGCTCTGGCGCGCTGCGCTGTTGGGACTGGTGCTCGTCGCGGCAGGACTCGCGTCCTCGGTACTGCATCTCGCCAACCCGAAGAACGCCTGGCGATCGTTCTCGCGCTTTCGCACCTCATGGCTTTCGCGCGAAGCGGTGTTCGCCGGAGCGCTTTTTCCAGTATCCACGCTCTACATCGCGCTCGTCGCGACCGATCGCGGCGGTGCGGCCCGCACGCTCGTCACGCTGTTCACCGTATTCCTTGCGTGGGCCGTCCTCGTCTGCACCGCGATGATCTACGCGAGCCTGAAGCCGATCCGGCAGTGGCATACGCGCTGGACGCCGGTGAACTACGTCCTGCTCGGACACTGGTCGGGCGCCATGCTGCTCGCCGCGACCGCAAGCGCGTACGCGGCGGCGCCGCGCTCGCTTTTCATCCTCGCCGGCGTGCTCGGTCTCGTCGCGCTCGCGGCGAAGCTCGCGTACTGGCACACCGTCGCCGACGATGCAAAGGCGCCGACACTCGCCCGCGCGATCGGTGTCGCAGAGGGCGTACGCGGCCCTGGACCGATCTCCGCGGCGCACGCGCGGCTGCTCGACGTCGGCCACTCGCACGGAACCTTTCTCACCAGCGAATTTGGCTTCGTGCTGGCTCGACGGCATGCGCGGACGCTGCGTGGGGTTGCGCTCGCGCTGGGCTTCGGTCTGCCGCTCGCATCGCTGGTCGCGGCCGCATCGCGTTGGCAGCTCACGCTCGCGGCGGCGCTCTGCTGTATCATGGGCCTGCTGGTCGAACGCTGGCTCTTCTTCGCCGAGGCCAGACACACGGTTCGGCTGTATCACGGCGATCCTCGGACATGAGCACGCTCGAAGTGAAGGTCTGGCGCGGTCGCGCCGACGGGCGGTTCCAGACTTTCTCGGTCCCGCGCCGCGACGCGCAAACGGTGCTCGACGTCGTGACCCACATCCAGCGCCGGCTCGATTCCACGCTCGCGTATCGCTTTGCCTGTCGCGTCGGCATGTGCGGCTCGTGCGCAATGACGGTCAACGGGCAACCGCGATGGACCTGCCGCACGCACGTCGCCAAGATCGCGCAGAAAGACAAGCTGGAGATCGCGCCGCTTGCGCATCTTCCGATCGTGCGCGATCTCGTCACCGACATGCGCGAGTTCTTCGACAAGTGGGCGCGCGCCCGGGCGCAATTCGAGCCGACGAAGACGCGGCGCGATGCCTTCGCGCGCATCGAGCCGGCGTCGCCCGCGCGCCGCGCGATCGACGCCGCGATCGAATGCATCGGCTGCGGCGTCTGCTACGCGTCCTGCGACGTGGTCGCGTGGAATCCCGATTACCTCGGCCCCGCGGCGCTCAACCGCGCCTGGACGCTGGTGAACGACCCACGCGACGGCGCGCGCCGCGAGCGGCTCGCCGCGGTCGCCGGCGATGCCGGCTGCCACGCGTGTCACACGCATCAGTCCTGTACCGAGCGTTGCCCGAAGCATCTTGAGCCGACCGCGTCGATCGCAGGGTTAAAGCGCGCGACGGCAGGTGCGGTCCTCCGAGGCGAGCTGTGAGTCCGCGCGGCGAGGTTCGGCTCTGGCTCACGCAGCGCGCGAGCGCTGCGGTGCTCGCGCTGTGCGTTGCGGTACATCTCG
Organism: Casimicrobiaceae bacterium; assembly: GCA_041493285.1. Classification (GTDB taxonomy): domain Bacteria; phylum Pseudomonadota; class Gammaproteobacteria; order Burkholderiales; family Casimicrobiaceae; genus PALSA-1003. Next base: position 2,166 of record JBGPYP010000129.1, on the reverse strand, counting down.
CGACGATGATCGTCGCCGTGCGCGGCGGGCTCTCGGCGGCGGAGATGCTGGGTCGCACGCGCGGCAGCTTGGGCTGGGCCGCATTCTACGGCGTGTTCGTGGTCGCGGTGTCGATTCATGCGCCGATCGGGTTGCGCACGGTCGCGGCCGAGTGGCTCGGCTGGCGTGGATTCGCGGCCAACGCGGCGTGCGCGGCGGTTGGCATTGCGCTGCTGCTGCTCGGTGCGCGCGCGATCGCGGCGGTGACGCTGTGACGATCGCGCGCTCGCGCAACCGGGGTCACGCGGCGTACTGGGCGTTTCTCGTCCACCGCGTCTCCGGGCTCGCTCTGGCGCTGTTTCTCCCTCTGCACTTTGTCGCGCTGGCGCAGGCGCTCCAAGGGGAGGCCGCGCTCGACGGGTTTCTGCGCTGGACGAGAGCGCCGCTGGTCGAGGCTTCCGAGATCGCGCTGGTGTTTCTGCTCGCCGCGCATCTGACCGGGGGCTTGCGCCTGCTGTTGGTCGAGTTCGTCGGCTGGCGAAGCGAGGCGCAGAAGGCGCTGATCGCGACCGCCGGCGGGGCCGCGGTATTCTGCGCACTGGCCTTCGCGCTGAACCTCCTCTGAGCTCGGCGATGCGCATCGACCCGCATGCGATCGAGGACGCCGCCAAGGAGCTCTACATCCGCGCGCTCAAGATCCTGCCGGACGACGTCAAGCGCGGGTTCGAAACGCTCGCTGCGCGCGAGACCGCGACGAGCGCGAAGAGCGTGCTGGGCACGATGATCCGCAACATAGCGGTGGCGGAGGAAACAGATAATCTGCTTTGCCAGGACACCGGAATTCCGATCTACAACGTGACGATCGGTCGCGAGGTCGAGTTCGGCGCGGACGACGGCGTCGCGCTCAAGGCGGCGATCCGCCGCGGCTGCGAGCGGGCGACGCGCGAGCACCCGCTGCGCTCCTCGATCGTGCATCCGCTCACCCGGAAGAACGAGCAGACTTCCTGCGGCATCGGCGTGCCGGTGATCCATCTCGACGTCGCCGACGATCTCGAGGGCTTGCGCATCGAGATGATCCCCAAGGGCAGCGGCTCGGAGAACAACTCCTGGCTCAAGATGGCGTTTCCCGCCGACGGCGCCGACGCGATCAAGACCTTCGTCGTCGACTGCGTGCTCGACGCGGGAGGCCGGACCTGTCCGCCGACGATCGTCGGCGTCGGGGTCGGCGGCACCGCGGACCTTTGCATGCATCTGGCCAAGCGCGCCGCGATCCGGCCGCTGGGCTCGCGGTGCGCGGACGCGGAGGGTGCTCGGCTCGAACAAGAATTGTCCGCGGCGGTGAATCTCCTCGGCGTCGGGCCCCAGGGTCTGGGCGGGGACTCGACCGCGTTCGCGGTGCACGTCGAGCTGGCGGCGACGCACATCACCATGAATCCGGTCGCGGTGAACATGCAGTGCCACTCGGCACGGCGGGCTAGCGCGACGATCACGCCAGACGGCGTGCGCTACGCGTTCTAGCGCTAGGCACCGGACGATGTTCATCGGTCACTTCGGTCTCGCGCTGGCGGCCAAGAAGGTCGCGCCGAAGCCGTCGCTTGGGACGCTAGTGCTCGCCGCCCAGCTCGTCGACGGGGTCTGGCCGGCGTTCCTGCTCCTCGGCTGGGAGGAAGTGCGCATCGAGCCCGGCATCACTGCGGTAACGCCGCTGCTGTTCGTCTCCTACCCGTATACGCATAGCCTTGCCGCCGGGATCGCCTTGGGTGCCGTGCTCGGCGGCGCGTACTACGCGCTTCGTCGCGACCGCAACGGTGCAGCGTGGCTCTTCGCGCTGGTGCTCTCGCATTGGGTGCTCGACTTCGCGTCGCACCGGCCCGATCTGCCGCTGTGGCCGGGCGGCCCGCGGGTTGGCCTGGGGTTGTGGTACTCGCTGCCGGCCACGCTCGCGGTCGAGTTCCTGCTCTTCGGTGCCGGCGCCTGGCTGTACGCTTCCGCGACCCGGGCGCGCGACCGCCTGGGGAATGCACTGCTCTGGCTGTTCGTGCTGGTGCTCGTGGGCCTCTATCTGGCGAGCGTCTTCGGTCCGCCGCCGCCGTCGGTCCGCGTCCTCGCGTTCAGCGGGCTGCTGGGCTGGCTTTTCGTCGCGTGGGCATACTGGATCGATAGGCATCGTGCGGTTGTGACCGAGTT
>JBGPYP010000031.1:0-13951 GCA_041493285.1 Casimicrobiaceae bacterium | reverse complement strand
GGCGTGTGGCTATGGGACGAGCACGGCCGACGCTATCTCGACATGCTCTCCGCGTACTCGGCGGTGAGCCACGGCCACGCGCACCCGCGCATCGTGCAGGTGCTGATCGCGCAGGCGCAGCGGCTCGCGGTCACCTCGCGCGCGGTCCATACCGACAAGCTGCCGGCGTTTCTCAAGCGGTTGACCGAGCTGACCGGGCTCGACCGCGCGCTGCCGGTCAACACCGGGCTCGAAGCGGTCGAAACCGCGCTCAAGGCCGCCCGCAAGTGGGGCTATCGCGTCAAGGGCATTGCCGAGGGCCAGGCCGAGATCATCGCCTGCGAGAACAATTTCCACGGCCGCTCTATCACCATTGTCGGCTTTTCGTCCGATCCGCAATATGGCGACGGCTTCGGGCCGTTCGCGCCGGGATTCAGGCTGATTCCGTTCGGCGACGCGGCCGCGCTCGAAGCGGCGATTACGCCGCACACGGCGGCGTTTCTGGTCGAGCCGATCCAGGGCGAGGGCGGGATCGTCGTCCCGCCCGAGGGTTATCTGGCCGAGTGCGCGCGGATCTGCCGCAAGCATCGCGTGCTGCTGCTCGTCGACGAGATCCAGACCGGCATGGGCCGCACCGGAAAATTCCTCGCCTGCGAGCACGAAGGCGTGCGGCCCGACGGCGTGATGCTCGGCAAGGCGCTGGGCGGCGGCATGCTGCCAGTCTCGGCGTTCGTGGCGACGGACGAGGTCATGCAGGTGTTCCGCCCCGGCGACCACGGCAGCACCTTCGGCGGCAATCCGCTCGCCGCGGCAGTCGCGCTCGAGGCGCTGGAGATTCTGTTCGACGAGCGGCTGATCGAGCGCTCGGCGGAGCTGGGCGCGTATCTGCTTGCGCAATTACAAACCGTCAAGAGCCCGCTGATCCGCGAGATCCGCGGCAAGGGACTTTTCGTCGGTCTCGAAGTCGACGCGCGGCGCACCGATGCGCGGACTGTCGTCGATCGGCTGCTCGCGCGCGGATTGCTGTCGAAGGATACGCACGGCACGGTCGTGCGGTTCGCGCCGCCGCTGCCGATCGCGAAGGAAGAGATCGACTGGGCGGTCGAGCAGGTGCGCGCGGTGTTCGCCGAGCTGGGGAAGGGGATGCGGCGCGCGGCTTAAGCACGCTGCCGCTGCGCGTGACTGAAGCGGGCACCGCGCGGATCCGCCTTGTGAGCGCGCCGGGTGCCGCCGCAGGGCCGTTTCTCCGCGCCGCCGTAGCCACGGCGCCGGCGCGGCGCTAGGATGGCGCATGCCCAAGCCGACGCTCGCCGACAAGCTGGTCGTCGCGATTTCTTCGCGGGCGCTGTTCGACCTCTCCGAGAGCCATCGCATCTTCACCGAGCAGGGCGTCGACGCGTATCAACGCTACCAGATCGCGCACGAGGACGAGCTGCTCCAGCCGGGACCGGCGTTCACGCTGGTGAAGAAGCTGCTGCGGCTGAACCGTCCCGACAAGCAGTACGTCGAGGTTATCCTCCTGTCACGCAATTCCGCGGACACCGGCCTGCGCGTGTTCAACGCGATCAAGCACTACGGGCTCGACATCAGCCGCGCGGCGTTCACCAAGGGCGAGCCGACGTCGCGCTACGTGCCGGCGTTCGGGTCGCATCTGTTTCTGTCTGCGGATATCGAGGACGTCAAACGCGCCCTCGACGAAGGCTATGCGGCGGCGACGATCTTCCCCAGCGTGTACAAGAACGAGACCGACGAGCTGCGCATCGCCTTCGACGGCGACGCGGTCATCTTTTCTGACGAGGCCGAGCGCGTCTACCAATCCGGCGGGCTCGACGCGTTCTCCAAGAGCGAAGTGGATGCCGCGCGCGATCCGCTGCCCGGCGGCCCGTTCAAGAAATTCCTGGCCGCGCTGCACCAGATCCAGTCGGACTACCCCGAAGACAAGAGCCCCATCCGCACCGCGCTCGTCACCGCGCGCGGCGCGCCGGCGCACGAGCGGGTGATCCGGACGCTGCGCGCCTGGAACATCCGCATCGACGAAGCGCTGTTTTTGGGAGGGCTGGACAAGGGCGAATTCCTGCGCGCGTTCGGGGCCGATTTCTTCTTCGACGACCAGCGCACGCACGTCGAGTCCGCGGCGAAGCACGTCGCGTCGGGACACGTGCCGCACGGGGTGGCAAACGAGTAGGACTGCACGATTGGAGGCGTCGGCTTCGGCCAACAGCGGCCGTACAGCAAAGTCGCTGAGAGCGGTCATTCGATAGCGCTATCGGCCCGATATAGCAGCCCGTCAGGGCCCTGTTTCAATGAAGCTCTCGTTGCCCTCCCCTGCTGGGCGAGGCTGGGGTGACGGCCTCCTGCTTACGTCCGATCAAACCACAATCGGTAAACTGCGGATGCGCTTGCCCGTCAGCGCGAAGAGCGCGTTGCTTACCGCCGGAGCGATGGGCGGCGTGCCCGGTTCGCCGACGCCGCCGGGTTTCTCGCCGCTTGGCACGATATGCACTTCTACCTGCGGCGTCTCGTTGATGCGTACGACCGGGTAATCGTGAAAGTTGCTCTGTTCCACGCGACCGTCCTTGATGGTGATCTTGCCGTAAAGCGCCGCCGAGAGCCCGAAGATGATGGCACTCTCCATCTGCCGCCTGACGATGTCCGGGTTCACGGTCATGCCGCAGTCGACGGCGCAGACCACGCGATGCACTTTCACCTTGCCATCCACCAGTGACACCTCGGCGACCTCCGCAACCATGCTGCCGAAGGATTCGCACACTGCAATACCACGAGCCCGCCCGGCAGCCAGCGGCGACCCCCAGCCCGCCTTGCTCGCGGCCAGTTCGAGGGCGGCCCTGTGACGTGGGCGCTGGGTCAATAGCCCACGGCGGTATTCGAACGGGTCCTTGCCCGCCGCCACGGCCATTTCGTCGATGAAGCTTTCGCTGAAGAAAAAGTTCTGCGAATGGCCGACCGAGCGCCAGAACCACACGCCGATGCCGGGTTCGTAGCGTGACCACTCCACCTGCACATTGGGGCAGTCGTACGGCCACTCCTTGAGGCCCTCTACTGCGGCCTGGTCCAGATCGTTGGTCAGCGGGAACCCAGCCGCCTGGAAGACGGATGAACAAGACACGCGCGCCGAGTACATGACGGGATGGCCCGCCGCGTCGAGCCCGCCCCTGAATTTCACCTGCGCAGCCGGACGGTAGAAGTGGCCCTTCATGTCGTCTTCGCGCGAGTAAATCAACTTCACCGGCCCGCCCACTGCTTTGGAGATCAGCACCGCATCGACGGCGAAGTCCTGGCCAAAGCGTCGGCCGAAACCGCCGCCCAGCAGCATGGTGTTCACCTTGACCTGCTCCGGTTTCACCCCGGCGACCTTGGACAACACGGTCTGATTGATACCCTGCGCCTGGGTGCCGGCCCAGATTTCCACGCTATCCGGCTTCACCCAGGCCGTGCAGTTCATAGGCTCCATGCAAGCGTGGGCGAGATACGGCACTTCGTAGACGGCCTCGAGCTTTTTCGCCGCCGTGACCGCGCTGACGTCGCCATCCTTGCGCGCCACCACGCCGCCTTTGTCGGCGCTTTCACTCATCGCCTTGCTGATGTCCGCGGAAGAGAGGGCGGCGTTGGCCCCCTCGTCCCACTTGATCTCCAACGCGTCGCGACCCTGCTTCGCGGCCCAGTAGCCGTTGGCCACCACTGCGACGCCCGAACCGATCTGCACGACGTGCTTGACGCCTGGCATGGGCTTCGCCTTGTCGGCGCTGAAAGACGCGACTTTGCCGCCGGCCACTGGCGAGCGCGCGACCACCGCGGTGAGCATGCCGGGCAGGCGCACATCCATCCCGAACTTCGCCGTGCCGTTTACCTTGCCCGGGCTGTCCAGCCGCTTCGCTCCTTTGCCGAGGAGCTTGAAGTCCTTCGGGTCCTTCAGCGTAACCTCGGCGGGCACGGGCATGGTCGCGGCTCTGTTCGCCAACTGGCCATAGGTGAGCTTCTTTCCGCTTGCGTGGATCACAGCGCCGCTCTGGGCATGGCAAGTGGAACTGTTCACCTTCCAGGTATCCGCGGCGGCAGCGATCAGCATCTCCCGCGCGGTTGCGCCGGCCTTGCGCATGGGTTCCCAATGCCCGCGCACCGACGTGGAGCCGCCGGTTGCCTGAACCTTGAAAATGGGGTTAGCGAACGCAGGATCGGCCGGCGCCTGCTCGATCCTGATCTTCCCCCAATCGGCCTCCAGCTCTTCAGCGACCAGCATGGGAATTGCCGTCAGGACGCCCTGGCCCATCTCGGACAGACCGACGATAACGGTAACGCGATTATCGGGCGTGATCCGGATGAAGGCGTTCGGCTGGAACGCCGCCGCCGCCGTCGCCTCGGCAAAGCGTGCCGCGCCGGGCAGCACGAAACCGATCACCAGCCCTCCGCCCATGGCGGCGCTGGACTTGAGGAAATCGCGCCGGGATTCGTTGATGACCGGAGTAGCCATGTCATGCCTCCTTGCGCTTCATGTTCGCGGCCGTATGGATCGCGGCGCGGATCTGGTTGTAGGTGCCGCAGCGGCAGATGTTCCCAGACATCGCGACGTCGATATCGGCGTCGGAAGGACTCTTGTTCTTGGCCAGCAGCGCGGTCGCGCTCATGATCTGGCCGGACTGGCAATAGCCGCATTGCGGCACGTCCACTTCAAGCCAAGCCTGTTGCACCGCCTTACCGACCTTCCTCGCCCCCACCGCTTCGATGGTGGTAATTTTCTTGCGCGCCACCGCCGACACCGGCGTAATGCAGGAGCGGATCGCCGCACCATCAATATGCACGGTGCAGGCGCCGCACTGGGCGATGCCGCAGCCGAACTTGGTTCCCGTCATCTCCAGGTTGTCGCGCAGGACCCAGAGCAGTGGGGTATCCGGGGCGACATCAACGTGGCGGGTCTTGCCATTGATCATCAGAGTAATCATAAGGGGACTCCTTCCGCAGTCGGAGAAGGCTTGGAATGTCAACCAGTGAGCCGGGGAAAATGGCAAGGCTTTACCCATTCACTCTGGTACAAAGCGCAGCGAAATGCAAGGATGAAGAAGCCGTGGAATTGCCTCAGATTAGATGTAACCGACTGGAGTGCTGCAACAGTTACGTTGCCTCAAGACGTTAGTAACTGAAGAAATGACGGCGATAGATGAAGCGCAAGACGAAAAGACGGAAGGATCGCGACGCGATCAAGGTGCCGTATCGCAAGGCGCAGCGGGCTTCGCGCCGGGACAGGCGGCTAGACTGCGGCGGCCGACGGCGGCGTGGAAGCGTCAGGGCGGACTGCAGCCCTTTAAGACGAGACTGAAGTGGGGACAATCATGCAGCGGCACTTCGCCGGATGGCTAACGGCCCCTCACGCTGCGATGGCATCGCCACGATCAGGTTTTGCATTCACCGAATGGCCGGTCCTGGCCGTTCTGCGAAGTCCGCGAACGTCCGCTTCTCTAGCGCACGACAGGCAGCAACGGGTCGAGGGCGTGTGAAAACGCAACGGCAGTTCATGTTGAGAAAAATCGGCTTCTCAGAACGCGCTGTATTCGATTATTTTGGGTGTGGGAATGGTCCGACCACCCCCCAAATCGAAATAGGACCGCGTTTTCACGCGGCCTCGGTCGGAACCAGCCGTAAAAGAAGGGTCGCAATCGAGGATCGGAAGGGGGACCGATGCGCGCCGACGGAGGCCGCCGTAATGCCAGGGGCCGCCGAGCCATTTTGCGCCGAGCCTCCTAATCGACGATCCGCCCGTAAAACGGATACTGCGGATCGTTGTACCCCGGCTTCGATGGGTGTCCCGGCGCGACCAGCGAATCGATCAGCGCTTCGTCCTCGGCATCGAGCGTCTTGCCGACTGCGGACAGGTAATCGGTCCACTGCTCGGAGGTGCGCGGGCCGGCGACCACGGAGGTGACGATTCGGTTGTTGAGCTCCCACGCCAGCGCGAACTGGGTCGCGGTTAGTCCCTTTTTCTCCGCGTGCGCCTTGATTGTCTGCGCCATGGCGAGCGACTCGGCGCGGAACTCGGTTTCCATCATCCTTTGATCCTTCCGGCCGACGCGCGACTCAGCGGGCGGCGCCGCGCCCGGCGCGTACTTGCCCGTCAGAACGCCACGCGCCAGCGGGCTGTACGGCACGACGCCCAGCCCGTAATAGTCGCACGCGGGCAGGACCTCGACCTCGGGCATGCGGTTGAACGCGTTGTAGTAGGGCTGGCACACGACCGGCCGCGGCACGCCTAACTCGGCGCACAGGCCGACGACCTCGGCGATGCGCCAGCCGCGGTAGTTCGACACGCCGAAGTAGCGGATCTTGCCGGCGCGGATCAGGTCGCCGATCGCTGCGAGCGTCTCGTCGAGCGGCGTGTCCGGATCGTCCTTGTGTAGGTAGTAGATGTCGATGTAGTCGGTCGCGAGCCGCCTCAGGCTGTCCTCGCAGGCCTGCACGATCCAGCGGCGCGACAGGCCGCCGTCGTGCGGCTTGCTCGTCATCACGTTGCCGACCTTGGTGGCGAGGATCCAGCGCCGGCGGTTCGCGGCAATCGCCGGGCCGACGATCGTCTCCGACGCCCCCTTGGCGTACGCGTCCGCGGTATCGATGAAGTTGACGCCGGCGTCGAACGCCGAAGCGACGATCTTCTGCGCGGTCGGGGTATCGGTGCGATCGCCGAACAGCATCGTGCCCAGGCAGATGACCGAGACTTCGAGGCCGGAGTCGCCGAGGCGGCGGAAATCCATGATGGTGTCGTCCGAAGTCAGTAACGGTAGAAGAGCCGTCATGCTGAGGCAAACCCCGCGCGAGCGCAACGACTTCGCCCGGTGGCGTCGTGTCGCTGCGGTATAATCCGCCCCTCTTTTCTGCGATGCGGCCTTCATCCGGAAGCCGCGCTCCAACACTGATGCACGTCTTTTTCGAGGACGACGGCGCGTTCAAGGCCGGCACCGTGCTCGCCGACAACGACACTTCGCTGCAGGTCGAAGCGGCTTCGGGCAAGCGGCTCAAGATCAAGGCCGCCAACGTGCTGCTGCGCTTCGCCGACCCGTCGCCGTCGGCGCTGCTCACGGACGCGCAGACGCTCGCCGCGGAACTCGATCCGAATTTCCTGTGGGAGGTGAGCGGTGAACGCGAGTTCGCCTTCGCCGACCTCGCGGGCGAGTATTTCGGCCGGACGCCCAAACCCGCGGAAGCCGCCGCGCTGGCGATCTGCCTGCACGGCTCGCCGATGCATTTCTACAAGAAGGGCAGGGGCCGCTACCGCGCCGCGCCTGCCGACGCGCTCAAGGCCGCGCTCGTCGGCGCCGAGCGCAAGCGGCGTGAGGCCGAACAGATTGCGGAATACGCCGAGGAGCTGAAGGCGCATCGGTTGCCGGATGCGTTTCGCGACAGGCTGTCGATGTTGCTCTACAAGCCCGACAAGCTCGCGATCGAAACGCGCGCGGTGAGCGCGGCGTGCGAGGTATTGCAGACCAACCCGCTGGCGCTTCTCGCCGCCTGCGGCGCGATCCCGTCGACGCACGAGTATCACTTCAGCCGCTTCCTGTTCGAGGCGTTTCCGCGTGGCACCGCATTCCCAGAATTCGCCGCGCCGCCGGAGGCGCCCGAGCTTCCGCTTTCCGCCGCGCGCGCGTTCTCGATCGACGACGCGACGACGACCGAGATTGACGACGCATTCTCGGTCCGGGCGCTTCCCAACGGCCATCTCGAGATGGGGATACATATCGCCGCCCCCGCACTTGCGATAACGCGTGGCTCGCCGCTGGACGCTATCGCCCGAGGCCGCCTATCGACTGTGTACATGCCGGGGCGGAAGATAACCATGTTGCCGGATGCCGTGATCGAGCGCTTCACGCTCTCCGCGGGCGCAACGCTGCCGGTATTGTCGCTGTACGTCGAAGCAACGCCGGACGGTACGCCGGCGAAGCACGCGACGCGGATCGAACGTGTCGCGATCGTGGCGAACCTGCGTCTGGATTCGATCGGCGAGCATTTCGCGGAAGCGGCGACGCCCGGCGAGCCGGCGTGGACCGACGAGCTTCGTGCCCTGTGGCGACTGGCGCAGAAGCTCGAGGCCGCGCGCGGCAAGGCCGAGACGCCGCGTATCGATTTCAGCTTCCGCGTCGACTGGGACGCGGCGCCCGACGGCCGGGTCGCGATCCTACCGCGGCGGCGCGGCTCGCCGTTGGACAAGCTCGTCGCCGAGCTGATGATCTGCGCCAACAGCACCTGGGGCAGGCTTCTCGCCGACGCGGGCGTGCCGGGACTCTATCGCACGCAACAGGCGGGCAAGGTCAAGATGAGCACCAAGCCCGAGCCGCATCAGGGCCTCGGCGTGGCGCAGTATCTGTGGGCGAGCTCGCCGCTGCGCCGCTACAGCGATCTCGTCAACCAACGCCAGCTGCTCGCGATCGTCGCCGGCGAGAAGCCACCCTACGCGGAAGGCGACGCGGAGCTTTTTGCCGCGGCCGCCGATTTCGAGGTCACCTACGCGCAATACGCGGAATTCCAGAGCCGCATGGAGCACTACTGGTGCTTGCGCTGGCTGGTCCAGGAGAACGTGAGCGAAACGACAGCGACGGTGTTGCGCGAGAATCTGGTGCGCTTCGACGCGTTGCCGCTGGTGCTGCGCGTGGCCGACCTGCCGCCGCTCGCACCGGATACGCGCGTCCGGCTGATCATCGGACGCGTCGACCTCCTCGAAGCGACGCTCGAAGCGCGCTATGCGGGGGTTGCGGCTGACTAGCGGTCGCTGTTCGGCCAGCGAGACGGCTGGGGCGGAGATATACTTATAAGTTAAATGTCCGCCAAGACCGCGCGAAAACGACCGGCAGCGCTGCCCGGCGCGCCCGCGCCGCGCAAGGCCGCGCCACGGCCCGCTGCGCGCCCCATTCCCGTCGCCGAGCCGCGCACCATGTCGTTGTCGTTCATCGCGGCCGATGTCCGCGTGTCCGATCGCGTGCTCGCCACTGCACTTGCCGGCTCGATCCTTCTGCATGTCTTCGTGCTCGCGCTGAAGTTCAGCCCGTTCGATCTTTCCGCGCTCGACCGCGGCCCGCCGCTCGAAGTCGCGTTGGTCAACGCCAAGTCGAAATCTAAGCCGACCAAGGCGGAGATCCTGGCGCAGGCCAATCTCGACGGCGGCGGCAACACCGACGCCAACCGCCGCGCCAAGACGCCGCTGCCGGTGCTGCCGCGCGAGAGCGCCAACAACGACCTCGCCGTCGCGACCCAGAAAGTCGAAACGCTGGAGAAACAGACCAAGGAGCTGATGACGCAACTCAGGACGCCCCCTGCCGTCGCGCCCGCCGTACCCAAGCCGGCCGATATGCCCGACCCCACGGTGTTGCCCAGCGCCGCGGAGTTGATGCAGCGCACGCTCGAAGCGGTGCGCCTGGAAGCGCAGATCGCCAAGGAGATGGACGCGTACGCCAAGCGGCCCAAGCGCCGCTTCGTCGGCGCCCGCGCCGAGGAGTATCGCTTCGCGCGCTACGTCGAGGACTGGCGGCTCAAGGTCGAGCGCGTCGGCAATCTCAACTATCCGGAAGCGGCGCGCGCCCAGAAGCTCTACGGGAGCCTCCTGCTGACGGTCGGAATCCGCACCGACGGTAGCGTGGAGAGCGTTACCGTCGATCGCGGCTCGGGCCAGAAGATCCTCGACCTCGCCGCAACCAGGATCGTCGAGATGGCCTCGCCCTACGCCCCATTCCCGCCCGACATCAAGCGCGATACCGACATCCTCTACATCACGCGTACGTGGACGTTCGCGCCGGGGGATTCGTTGACCTCGCAGTGAGCAGGAGTAAGGTGGCAATCGGTACAGGGAGCATGGGTCTGTACCGCTGCGAGAATAACCAACTCCCTTCTTTCCTCACTTGTTCCGTTCAGCGTTTTCCATGCGCCACCTGATCCGCTGGCTGCTCTGGGCGTTCGCGCTGCTCCTGGTCGCGTTCATCCTGCTACAAACCTGGTACGCGGTGCACATCTGGTGGTGGCGCGAGCACCCGCCGCGGGAAACCGCGTTCATGGCGTTGCGGCTGGCCGAGCTGCGCGAGCAGCGTCCCGACGCACGGCTGGCGTACCAATGGGTCCCGTACGAGCGCATCTCGGTGGAGCTCAAGCGGGCGATGATCGCCGCCGAAGACGCCAAGTTCGTCGACCACGAGGGCTTCGACTGGGAAGGGATCGAGCTCGCGCTCGACAAGAACAACAAACGGGGCCGTATTGTCGCGGGCGGCTCGACGATCAGCCAGCAACTGGCGAAGAACCTTTTCCTCACTGCGCGGAAGAGTTATTGGCGCAAGGCCGAGGAAGCGCTGATCACCGTCATGCTCGAAACGATCCTCGACAAGCGTCGCATCCTCGAGCTCTACCTCAACGTGATCGAGTGGGGTACCGGCGTGTTCGGCTGCGAGGCGGCGGCGCGTCATTACTTCGGTGTCGCGGCGGTAGCGCTCGACGCGGTGCAGGCGGCACGGTTGGCTGCGATGGCGCCCAACCCGCGCTACTACGAGCGGCACCCCGAGGCCCGGGGACTGTCCCGCAAGATCGGCATCGTCCTGACGCGAATGCCCGCGGCGGAGTTGCCGTAGGCGGCATTGTCGGGCACGATTGCTGCTTTCGAGACCGATCGATCGGTCCGTTCAGGGGAGGAACACAAGCGCATGGTCCGCGTCGCCGTCAGAACCTGCCGAAGCCGGGCAACCGCGACGCAATTCCGGTACCGTCGCGGCGCAGTCTCTGCGCGCGCGTAGCCCGGCATGGCGGCCACTCATCGCGCACTGCCGATGCTTCTGCGCATGTGCGCGGCGATCGATCAGCTTTTCATCATCGAGGTCGGGCCGTTCGGGCAGCAGCTCGCCGCGGATGCGCGTGCCGCATGGCTCGAAACCGGCAACAAGCTGCGGCCCGCGGACGTCGAGCAGTACGTCGCGTTGCTGGCACAGAGTATCGATGATCCCGAGCGGCGCGACGCGTTCGTGACCGACGCGAGGGCTTGCATCAGGTTGTAGGCGCTGCCGTGAGGGCAGGGGCCGAGGCAATTCGAACAGGGAGGAGACGCACATGCCCTTCAACCGCTCGATCACCACCCAGTTCACCATCGTGTTCGTGGTGGTGCTGCTCCTGATCGTCGGCTCGTTCTACCTGGTGCTCGACAGCGTGTATCGCAGCGAGCTCAAGTCGCAGGCGGAAACGGTGGCCGACAACGTCGACGCCTTCGGGAGCTGGGTGTCGCAATACGGCCGGGTCTGGGTGCGTGACGACAACAAGAGCTTCCTCGGCCAAGTGACGCTCGTGACCGCACCCGACGCCGCCGGCACGACCGCGCCAGGGCCGGGCGACGTCTGGCACTTCTATTCGAAGAATCCCGCGCTCGCGCAACGCGAGTTCTCGGAGGTCGTGGAGAAGTCGGCCTCGCCCGCCAAGTTCCGCGTGACTTCGCACAACTTCATGAACCCGGTCAACAAGCCGGATGCGTTCGAAGCGAAGGCGCTGGACCGTATCCGCGCGAATCACCTCGCCGAATACTATGAGATGGCGCCGGATAGCTTCCGCTTTGCGCGCACGCTCTACGTGAAGGCGTCGTGCCTCCCCTGTCATGCCAGCGCGGAGAACGCTCCCGCCGACGTCAAGACGCGCTACGGCACCGAGCGCGGCTTCGGCTTCAAGGAAGGCGAGGTCGCCGGGATCATCAGCGTGAGGTTGCCCGCCCGCACGTTCTGGAAGGTGACCGCCGACGTCGTGGGCCCACTGCAGATCGGGTTGCTGGTGAGCGCCTTCGTCGTCGCGGTGCTGTTCATCCAGTTCGCGGTCGTACGACCGATCAAGCGGGTGACCCGCGCCGCCGAGCGCATCTCCGTGGGCCAACAGGCAGACCTGGGCGCCGCGGGCCTCAACCGCACCAGCGCCAACGAAATGCATCAGCTGATCCTCGCGACCGAGCGGTTGCGCGCCAGTTTGGTCCTGGCGATGCAGCGCCTAATTCGGAAACAGGCTCCGCCGGCGCAGAGCGGGCAAGGCCCGGCAGGTACGGAATAAGCGGCTCGCGGCGGCTGTTCCCAGTACGGACGATGGGGCGCTATTCGGGCGCGCCACGGGGTTGAGGTCCGGCCCGGTTCACCAGGATGCGGTCTTGCCTGAGACGTTGCCCAATCCCGATCTGGTCGCCGCGCTGCCGCGGCTGCGCCGCTACGCGCGGGTGCTGACCGGCGACGCGCATCGCGCCGACGATCTGGTCCAGGACACGCTGGCGCGGGCGTGGGAGAAGCGGCGGCTGTGGCAGGCCGGAAGCGATTTGCGCGCGTGGCTGTTTACGATCATGCACAATGTTCACGCCAACCAATACACGTTGCGCCAGCGCGAATATGCGATGGCCTCGCTCGACGCCGACGAGGGCCCTGCGGCGGGCTGGGAGATTCCGGTGCGTGCGACACAGGCCGACCGGGTCGAGTTGACCGAGGTATTCGTGCAGATCGGGCGGCTGCCGGTGGAGCAGCGCGAGGTGCTGATCCTCGCGGCGATCGAGGAGCTGCGTTATGAAGAGATCGGCGAAGTGCTCGGCATACCGATAGGCACCGTGATGTCTCGACTCTCGCGCGCAAGGGACAAGCTCCGGCGGATGAACGCGGAGACGCCCTCACCCCTCAAGGTCGTGCGCTGAAGGGGGCGAGATGAGCGCGAACCTGCCGCTGCACGAGGACGAGCTGCACGCCTACGCCGACAACCAGCTCTCGCGCGAGCGCGCCGAGGAGGTTGCAGCGGAGCTCTCTCGCGAGCCGGCGCTCGCCGCGCGCGTGGCCGAGATCCGCCGCCAGAATGCGTTGCTGCGCGACGCGTTCGATCCCTGGCTCGCCGAGCCGCTGCCGCGAAAGCTGCTTGCGGCCGCAACGGGCGCCGCGAAACGCGGGAGGCCGCGTTGGCTGCCGGCGGCGGTGGCGCTCGCCGCGTCGCTTGTGCTCGGTGTCGGCATCGGCTGGTTCGGCCGCGGCGAGATGCTCCAGCTCGCCGGGACGCCGGTGACGTTCCCGCGGCAGGCCGCGCTGACGCACGCGCTCTACGCAGCCGACGCCAATCGCCCGGTCGAGATCTGGGCCGCGGAAGAGCAGAGGCTCGTGAACTGGCTCTCGAAACGGTTGAGCTTTCCGCTGCATGCGCCCGATCTGAACAGCGTCGGCTTCTCGCTTGTCGGCGGACGGCTCGTTGCGGGCAACGAGAAGCCGGGCGCGATGTTCATGTACGAGAACGCCGATCGCCAGCGCATTTCACTGCTGGTGCGCAAGGACGGCTCGCCCTCGCGCGAGACCGCGTTCCGGTACGCGTTCGAGGACGGCGTCGGCGTGTTCTACTGGATCGACGATACCTGCGGCTACGCGCTTTCCGGCCGCATCGATCGCGGCCAGCTCCTCGCGATCGCCCGCGTCGTCTACGGCCAGCTCGCCGCGCTCGAAGCGGCGTCGCCGAAGCCGTAAGCGTCAAAGCGGCACCGGCCCGCGCGGCGTCTGCAGCAGGACGGCGAGGCGCGGCGTCGCAGCGTACGTCACCTTGATCGTGTCTGAAAGCGAGAGCGCCGCCAGCGTGGAGCGCATTGCGGCGGGGTCGGGGTGTGCGCCGGCCAGTGCGGCCAGCCGAACGCCGGTTGCTGGCATCGCGTCGGTCGGGTGACGTTCGTCTGCCCATTGGATCAGCGTTGGCAGAATGCCATCGCCGGGAAGATGGCCGTCGGCGGGGACGGTGATGCGCCATTCGAACGCGCCGCGTTCCATCGAGTGCACGTCGCCCGGATCGATGGCGCAGGCGCGCCGCGCAGCGTCGATGTCGTCAGTGCGCGCGACCCAATGGATCAACCGCGGCGCTACCATGAGTCTCGCCTGCATCGCGTTGTTGTCGAGCCCGAACCATCGGGGCCGCGTCGGCATCATGCCGTCCGGATCGATGGCGATCACTTCGATATAGCTTC
>JBGPYP010000211.1:0-4693 GCA_041493285.1 Casimicrobiaceae bacterium | reverse complement strand
GCGACGACGACCGCCGCGCGTGGCTACAGTCGCGACCTTCAAGGGCGCGCACGGCGAGACGCTCGATCAGGGCTTGGCGCTCCTGTTCCCGGCGCCGGCGTCGTATACCGGCGAGACGGTGCTGGAGCTGCACGGTCACGGCGGCCCGGCGGTGCTCGCGCTCCTGCTCAACCGTTGCCTCGATCTCGGCGCGCGGCTCGCGGAGCCGGGCGAGTTCACCAAGCGCGCGTTTCTCAACGGCAAGCTCGACTTAGCCCAAGCGGAGGGCGTCGCCGATCTGATCGAGGCGGCGACGACGACTGCCGCGCGCGCGGCGGCGCGGAGCCTCAGCGGCGCGTTCTCGCGCGAGATCCGGGCCGCGGTCGACGCGCTGATCGAGCTGCGCGCGTTCACGGAAGCGACGCTCGATTTCCCCGAGGAGGACATCGACTTCATCCGCGCGTCCGACGCGGCCGGCAGGCTCGCAGGCCTGCGCGAGCGACTCGGCATTATCGTCGGGCGCGCGCGCCAGGGAAGCCTGCTGCGTGAAGGCCTCGCCGTGGTGCTGATCGGGCAGCCCAACGTGGGTAAGTCGAGCCTGCTAAACCAGCTCGTCGGCGACGATATTGCCATCGTCACCCCGGTGCCGGGAACCACGCGCGACGCGATTCGTGGCAGCATCGAGATCCGCGGCATTCCGCTGCACGTCGTCGACACGGCAGGGCTGCGGCCGACGACCGACGCCGTGGAAACCATCGGTATCGAGCGCACCCGGGCGGCGATCGAGCACGCGGACCTGGCGCTCATCGTGTCGGACGCGCGCCAGCCGGGTCACCCGGCCGATCAGGCGATCGCCGCCGAGCTTTCCCCAGCGCTGCCGCGCATCCTCGTCCGGAACAAGATCGACTTGGCGGGGCTCGAAGCTAGGTTAAGCCGCGCGGACGAGGTTGTCACGGTGGCGCTTTCGGCCAAGACCGGCGCGGGGATCGGGCTGTTGCGGGAAGCGATCCTCGAGGCGGTCGGCGCGCACGAGGACATGGAAGGGACGTTCCTCGCTCGCGAGCGCCACTTGCGCGCGCTGGACGCCGCGGGATCGCATCTGGCCGCCGCCGCCGCACATCTTGCTGCCGCGTCGCCGCCGCTGGAGCTCTTCGCCGAGGAGCTGCGGCAGGCGCAGCAGGCGCTTTCGGCAATCACCGGCGAGTTCACCGCCGACGATCTGCTGGGCGAGATCTTCGGCCGGTTCTGCATCGGGAAGTAAGGTGCGCTGGCCGGCTCGCGGCACGCATCACGTAAGATAGCGGGCGATAGCGGCGGCAGAACCGGCCGAGCGCAGTAATAGATGCTTACAACTCGCTGCGACCCTTGGCAATAGAATCGGACCCAACAAGCGCCACGCCCGCGCCCATAGCCCTCTGACCCATGAACGATACGTTGCCACCGCGCACCGACGCGCCGTCCGAAACGCGCGCGAAGGCCTCGGCGCGCGTGTGGGCCGTCTGGATCGGCGTGGTGCTGGCGATCGCTGCGGCCGTCGCCGCCGGCGCGTGGTTCTTACTGCAAAAAGGCTCCGACGCGCCCGCAGGGCCGGGTCACGGCGGCTTCGACCCGAACGCCAAAGCGCTGCCGGTGGTCGCGGCGCCCGCGCGACAAGGCAGCATTGACGTCTACATCAACGCGCTCGGGACCGCGACGCCGCGCAACATGGTGACCGTACGCACGCGCGTCGACGGCCAGCTGGTGCGCGTCGCGTTCCGCGAAGGCCAGGTCGTGCGCACCGGCGATCTGCTCGCGGAGATCGACCCGCGCCCGTTCGAGGTGCAGCTCACGCAGGCGACGGGGCAAATGGCCCGGGATCAGGCATTGCTCAGGAACGCGCAGCTCGATCTGGAACGCTATCGGACGCTGCTCGCGCAGGACTCGATTTCCAAGCAGCAGGTCGACACGCAGGAATCGCTGGTGCGTCAGTACCAGGGTGCGGTGCAGACCGACCAGGGGCAGATCGACAACGCCAAGCTGCAGCTCACCTACGCGCGCGTCACTGCGCCCATCGGCGGGCAGGTCGGCTTGCGCCAGGTCGACGCCGGCAACATCGTGCACGCCAACGATGCGAACGGGCTGGTCGTCATCACCCAGCTGCAGCCGATCACCGTGCTCTTCCCGATTCCCGAGGACAATCTGCCGCAGGTGGTTCAGCGGCTAAAGTCGGGCACGCCCATCGCGGTCGAAGCCTGGGATCGCGCGCAGAAAGCGAAGCTCGCAACGGGGAAGCTCCTGGCTGCCGACAACCAGATCGACACGACGACCGGCTCGGTCAAGCTGCGCGCCGAGTTTCCCAACGACGACAGCGCACTTTTCCCCAACCAGTTCGTCAACGTGCGCATGGTCGCGGAAACCCGCGCCGACGCGACGCTGGTGCCAAGCGCGGCGGTACAGCGCGGCGCGCCTGGCACCTTCGTCTATCTCGTCAAGGACGATCGCTCGGTGACCGTGGTGCCGGTGAAGCTCGGGGCCGTGCAGGCGGAGATCACCGCGATCGACAGCGGCTTGAAGCCCGGCGACATGGTCGTGGTCGACGGGATCGACAAGCTACGCGAAGGCGCCAAGGTCGAACTGATCACGCCGGAAGCACGCAGCACACCGGGACCGGGCGGCACGCGCAGCAACGCGAAGCGCGGCGGGCCCGGCGACGGGTCGCGGCCAGGAAAAAAAGGCGACTGACCATGGCGCCGCCGGCAGCGTCGGCCTAACGCCCGGCGCAGGCAAATTCGACGGAACGCCGCGTGAACCCGTCCCGCCCGTTCATCCTTCGGCCGGTCGCGACCTCGCTTTTAATGGTCGCGATCCTGCTCGTGGGTATCGTCGCGTATCGCGTGCTTCCGCTCGCCGCGCTGCCCCAGGTCGACTATCCGACGATCCAGGTCGTCACACTCTATCCGGGCGCGAGCCCGGACGTGATGACCTCGTCGATCACCGCGCCGCTGGAGCGCCAGTTCGGCCAGATGCCGGGCTTGAATCAGATGTCGTCGACCTCCTCCGGCGGTGCGTCGCTGATCACGCTGCAGTTCAGCCTGCAGCTCTCCCTCGACGTCGCCGAGCAGGAGGTGCAGGCGGCGATCAATGCCTCGGGGACGTTCCTCCCGACCGATCTGCCGACGCCGCCGATCTACAACAAGGTCAACCCGGCCGACACGCCGATCGTCACGCTGGCGCTGACCTCGAAGACGCTGCCGTTGCCCAAGCTCTACGATCTCGCCGACACGCGGCTCGCGACCAAGCTGTCGCAACTGTCCGGCGTCGGCCTGGTCAGTCTCTCCGGCGGGCAACGGCCCGCCGTGCGCATCCAGGCGAATCCCAAAGCACTCGCCGCATACGGGCTTTCGCTCGACGACGTTCGCATCGCAATCGGCAACGCGAACACCAATCAGGCGAAGGGCAGCTTCGACGGCCCGACCCGCGCCTCGACGATCGATGCCAACGACCAGCTCAAGTCGGCCGACGAGTACCGGAGCCTGATCATCGCCTACCGCAACGGCTCGCCGATCAGGCTGTCCGACGTGGCCGACACGGTCGATGGCGCCGAGAACACGCGGCTCGCGGCGTGGGCGAACCAGACCGCCGCGGTCATCGTCAACATCCAGCGCCAGCCCGGCACCAACGTCATCGAAGTCGTCGACCGCGTCAAGCAACTCCTGCCGCAGCTTCAGGCAGCGCTGCCGAACGCGGTCGACGTGACGATGCTCACCGACCGGACGGTCACCATCCGCGCGTCGGTGCACGACGTGCAATTCGAGCTGCTGCTCGCCGTCGCGCTGGTCGTGATGGTGATCTTCCTGTTTCTGCGCAGCCTCGCCGCGACGGTCATTCCGAGCGTTGCGGTGCCGCTGTCGCTGGTCGGCACCTTCGGAGTGATGTACCTCGCGGGGTTCTCGATCAACAACCTAACTCTGATGGCGCTGACCATCGCAACCGGCTTCGTCGTCGACGACGCGATCGTGATGATCGAGAACATCGCCCGCTACATCGAGGCGGGCGAGCCGCCGCTCAAGGCCGCGCTCAAGGGTGCCGAGCAGATCGGGTTCACGATCATCTCGCTGACCTTCTCGCTCATCGCCGTGCTCATTCCGCTCCTGTTCATGGGCGACGTCGTCGGCCGGCTGTTCCGCGAGTTCGCGATCACGCTCGCGGTCGCGATCCTGATCTCGGCGGTCGTCTCGCTGACGCTCACGCCGATGATGTGCGCGCGCCTGCTGCGGCGCGTCCCCGAGGAACAGCAAGGCCGGTTCTACCGCTGGAGCCAGCAGGTCTTCGATCGCGTCATCGCGCGCTACGGCCGGATGCTCAACTGGGTGCTCGATCGCCAGGGCGCGACGCTCATCGTCGCGATCGCGACGCTGGTGCTGACCGTGCTGCTCTACGTCCTGATCCCGAAGGGCTTCTTCCCGGTGCAGGACACCGGCGCGATCCAGGGCGTCTCGGAGGCGCCGCAGACGATCTCGTTCGCCGCGATGGCCGAGCGGCAGCAGGCGCTCGCTCGGGTCATCCTCCAGGACCCGGCAGTCGAGAGCCTATCGTCGTTCATAGGCGTCGACGGTAACAACGCGACGCTCAACAGCGGCCGAATGCTGATCAACCTGAAACCGCTCGGCGAGCGCGACGCGGACGCAACCGGGGTGATCCGCCGGCTGCAGACGAAGCTTTCCGACGTCGAGGG
>JBGPYP010000377.1:0-2457 GCA_041493285.1 Casimicrobiaceae bacterium | reverse complement strand
GGAACAGGCCGAGCAGATCGACGAAGTCGCTCTTCAGGAAGCGCCAGGAGCGCAGATAGTCGAGCTCGCGCCGCGTGAACCGCAGCCCGCACAGCGCGGTGATCTCGCGCTCGATCTGGCCGATGTACGGCGTCAGGTCGACGCCGGGCGAACGGCACTTGAAGCGGTACTCGACCTCCGCGGCCGGAAAATGATGCAGCACGACCTGCATCATCGTGAACTTGTAGAGGTCGGTGTCGAGCAGCGACTCGATGATCATGCGGAGGCGGCGTGCGCAAGCCGGTCGGCCGGCCGGCTTATTGTACTTATCATGTTACGCGCCGGCACTAAGCGCGGCCAGTGGGTCATTCGCCGGCGGGACGCGGTACGGCGTCCGGGACAATGCGGATCCCGCGCGCGAGGACGACGCATAGCAGCGTGCATCCGGCGGCGAGCCAGCCGACGGCGCCGAAGTGGAGCAGCGTGCCGTCGGGCGCGCGGCTGATGATGAGGCCCGAGGCGAGCGAAGCCAGTGCCGAGCCCGTCATCTGCACCGACGCGTTGAAGCTCATGAAGCTGCCACGCAGCCGCGGCTCGACGCTGCCGGTGACGAGCGCCATCGCCGGACCGAAGCGGCCGGTGACCAGGACGAAGAAAAACACCGACCAGGCCACCGCCGAGGCGAGCGGCAGGCGCGGCAGATGCGTGATGATCAGGATCGGCGCGATCGACGCCAGCGCGATGATCGAGAACAGCCGGTGCTTGCCATAGCGGTCGGCGAGGAAGCCGATGAGCTGCGCGGTGAACAGCGTCGCGAGCCCGCCGCAGAAGTACAGCAGCGGCAGGTCGCTCTCGGCCAAGCCCACGTTCGCGACCATCGTCGGGGCGATGAAAGGGATCACCGAGAACCCCGCGAACATCAGCGCGATCATGAACGCGAACGCACGCAGATGATTGCGCACCCCGAAGATCGCGGCAAGCTGCGCCCGCGGCGCGCGCCGCTGCGCGTGGGCGAGATGCGCGGCGAGCGGCGGCAGCAGCCGCGCGGCGAGCAGCGCGACCAAAACCGAGAAACCGGCTAAGACGAGGAAGGGCGCGCGCCAACTCCACCGGGCGGCGAGCCACAGGCCGAGCGGCACGCCGGCGACCGCGGCGAGCGAAAACGACGTCGCGACGAGCGCGGTCGCACGGGCTCGCCGCCGGTACGGCACCAGGTCGGCGATGATCGCGAATACCAGCCCGCTCATGACCCCGCCAAAGAGTCCCGCGCCCACGCGTGTCGCCAGCAGCCACGCATAGCTTGGCGCGAACCCGCAGGCGGCGGTGGCGACGATGAACCCGGCGTAAAGCGAGAGCAGCGCGCGCTTGCGGTCGAAGCGATCGATCCGGAATGCGGCGAGGAAACCTGCCGCCGCCGCCGCAAACGTATACGACGACACCAGCAGCCCAAATTCGCGCGGCCCCACGTCGAACAGGCGCATGAACTGGGGCCCGAGCGGCATCATGATCATGAAGTCGACGATGTGCGTGAATTGCACCGTGGCAAGCATGAGCAGCAGCCCCAGCTCGTGCGGCGCGCGCGCGGACGTAGAGGGTGGTTTCGATGGTGACGCGGACATGGTGGTTGAGGCGTGGCGCCCTCCCAGTGGCCGGGCGGACTGCAGTTAACTGACCGCGAGTCAGTTGCGAGTTTAACACAGGTTCGAGTCGGGCTTCGGTGCGTTTCGGCGCGCTGCGGTAGCAGCATCGCACACCCGCGGCTATGATCGCGCAACAGCGCCCGGAAACCACTCCATGCTCGTCAACTGCGTCGCGTACACCGAGGGCCGCAAGCTCGCCGACATCCCCCAAGAGGACATCAGCGAGTACCTCAAGCGGCCGAATTGCTTCGTCTGGGTCGCGCTCAAGGACCCGGAGCCCAACGAGCTGGACATGATGCAGGAGGAATTCGGCCTGCACGAGCTTGCCGTCGACGATGCGCGCCATGGCCACCAGCGGCCGAAGATCGAGGAATACGGCGACTCGCTGTTCGCGGTCCTGCAGACGATCGAGCTCAAGGACGACGAGCTGGTCGTCGGCGAGGTCCACATTTTCGTCGGTCCCAATTACATTCTGTCGACGCGGCGAACAGCGGAGAAGGGCTTCGCCGACGTGCGTGCGCGCTGCGAGCACGAGCCGGATCTGCTGCAGAACGGCTCCGGCTATGTCCTCTACGCGCTGATGGACGCCATCGTCGATCGTTATTTTCCGGTGCTCGACGCGCTCGAGACCGAGCTGGAGACGGTCGAGGAACAGATTTTCGTGAGGAACGCCGCGCGCTCGAACATCGAGGCGCTCTACTCCCTGAAGCGGAAGCTGATGACGCTCAAGCACGCGGTCGACCCGCTGATGGAAGCGGTCGGCAAGCTCTCCGGCGGGCGCGTGCCGCAGATCTGCATGGGGATGCAGGACTACTTCCGCGACGTCTACGACCACCTG
>JBGPYP010000275.1:0-3714 GCA_041493285.1 Casimicrobiaceae bacterium | reverse complement strand
CGCGACGTGCAACAACGCACCGGCTCGATCGCCCACGTGCTCGAGGAAATCGTCGGCGGCCACCGGATCGTCAAGATTTTCGGCGGTCACGACTACGAGCGTGCCCGGGCAGTTTCCGCGGCCAACAAGCTGCGTCAATCGATGGCCAAGCAGTCTTCGGCCAGCGCGGCCAGTTCGCCGTTGCTGCAATTCGTCGGTGCATGCGCGGTGGGCTTCATCGTGTACCTCGTGCTCAAGCAAAGCGAGACGGGCGGTTTCGACGCCGCCAGGTTCGGCGCTTATGTGGCGGGCCTGTTGACGCTGCTCGACCGCGTGCGTTCGATGTCCGGAGTCAATACCAACATCCAGCGCGGGCTCGCCGCCGCCGAGAGCATCTTCGGGCTAATCGATCAGAAGCCCGAGGAAGACCGTGGCACGCTGGAGCTGACGCAGGTGCGCGGCGAGCTCAGGTTCGAGCGCATCTCGCTGCGCTACCCCGGTGGCGATCGGAACGCGCTGTCCGAGGTGAGCCTCACGATCGCTCCCGGCGAGAGCGTCGCGCTGGTCGGTCCCTCGGGCGGCGGCAAGACTTCGCTGGTCAATCTCGTCCCGCGCTTCTACGAGCCCACCGCAGGCCGCATCCTGCTGGACGACCACGACATCAACGCGCTCTCGCTCGCCAACCTGCGCAGCCAGATCGCGCTGGTAAGCCAGGACGTCATCTTGTTCAACGATACCGTGGCCGCGAACATCGCCTATGGCGCCATGGCGAGTGCTTCGCGCGACGCCATCGAGCGCGCCGCGCTTGCCGCGCACGCGCTGGAGTTCATCCGCGCGCTGCCCGACGGCTTCGAGACGGTCGTCGGCGAGAACGGCGTACGCCTGTCCGGCGGTCAGCGGCAGCGCCTCGCGATTGCACGGGCGATCCTCAAGAACGCACCGCTGCTGATCCTCGACGAGGCGACCTCCGCGCTCGACTCCGAATCGGAGCGCCACGTGCAGGCGGCGATGGAAACCCTGATGCGCGGCCGGACCACGATCGTGATCGCGCATCGGCTGTCGACGATCGAGCGCGTCGACCGGATCGCCGTCCTCGACGCGGGTCGCATCGTCGAGCACGGAACGCACGCCGAGCTGCTCGCGCGCGACGGGCTTTACGCCAAGCTGCACCGCATCCAGTTCGCGACGGCGCCCGCCGTCGCCTAAAGCGAATTACGCGAATTGCGCATTCTGCACACGGAATCCTCGCTCGGCTGGGGCGGCCAGGAGCTTCGCATTCTGACCGAAGCTGCGGGCCTGCGGCGCCGCGGCCACGATGTCCGGATCGCGAGCCTGCGCGAGGCGACGATCTTCACCGAAGCCGAGCGCTTCGGCGTTCCGGTTCTCGCGCTGCCGATCGGCCACAAAGGGCCGGTCGGCCTCGTCGCGCTGCGCCGGGCGCTGGCGAGCGAGCGCATCGACGTCGTGAACAGCCACAGCTCGACCGACAGCTGGCTCGCGGCATTGGCCTGCCGCGCATTCTGGATCGGCAAGCGGCGCCCGCCGGCTCTGGTGCGCACGCGCCATATTTCGGCGCGCGTGCCGACCGACTTCGCGACGCGCTGGCTCTACACTCGGGCGACCTCCGAAATCGTCACGACAGGGGAAACGATCCGCCAGCAGCTCATCCGCGCCAACGGTGTGTCGCCCGCGCGCGTGACGTCGATCCCCACCGGCATCGACCTCAAGCAGTTCGCTCCTGGCGACAAGGCCGCCGCGCGGCGCGCGCTGCAACTGCCCGACACGGTCCCGCTGGTCGGCATCGTCGCGACGCTGCGCAGCTGGAAGGGCCACCGCTACCTGATCGAGGCGATGACGCTGTCGAGACACCGCGACGCGCAGCTCGTGATCGTCGGCGACGGACCGCAGGCCCATGCGATCAAGGCGCAGGTCCGCGCGCTGGGCCTCTCCGAGCGCGTGCGGCTGGCCGGCAACCAGTGGGACGTCGTGCCGTGGCTGCGCGCGCTCGACGTCTTCGCACTGCCTTCGTACGCCAACGAGGGCGTCCCGCAGGCGCTGCTGCAGGCGATGGCCGTCGGCGTGCCCTGCGTCACGACCGACGCCGGCGCGATCGGCGAGATCGCGATCGGCGATGCGACCGCGCTCGTCGTCGCCAAGGAGAACGCGGTCGCGCTGGCCGCCGGGATCGATCGCCTCCTGGGCGATGCCGCGCTCGCGGTGCGGCTCGCGTGGTCCGCACGAGACCGCGCGCAGGTGAAGTTCGCGATCGGACCTATGCTCGACAGAATGGAAACGGTGTTCCGCCGCGCCGCCGATGCCAATCGCTACCGCTAGGCCACCAAGCCGTTTCCCCGGCCGCGCGCGGGTCGTCATCCGCGCGCTGGTCTCCCGCGTGGTCCACGGTGGGCATCGCTCGCGGTCGCCGGAACCGCGCCGGATCCTGATTGCGCATCATCTGCTCCTGGGCGACACGCTCATGCTCACCGCGCTCGTCGCCAAGCTGCGCGAGCGCCACCCCGCCGCCGATCTCGTCATGGCGCTGCCGGACGCCTATGCGCCGCTCTACGCGCGCTCGCCTTACGGTGTGCGCGCGATCGGCTGGAGCCCGCGCGATCCCGCCGCATCGCCGCTGTGGCGCGAGCGCGGCTTCGATCTCGCGCTCGTCCCCGGAGACAATCGCTTCAGCTGGCTCGCGCTGGCGCTGGACGCGCGCTGGATCGTCGCCTTTGCCGGCGATCGCCCGGCAACCAAGAGCTGGCCGGTCGACGAGCTGTGGCGCTATCCGGATGTGGCGGCGGCGTGGGGCGACATGGTCGCTGGCCTGATCGAGGGTCCGCCTCCGGCTGCGTATCGCGCCGGAAACTGGCCCGCGCCGCCCTCCGATTCCGGCGTCGCTGCGCCGCCCGGCCGCTACGCGGTGCTCCACGTCGGTGCGCGCACGGCGCTCAGACGTTGGGATCCCGCGCGCTGGGCGGCGCTCGCTGCGCGGGTTGCCGCGCGCGGTATCGAACCCGTGTGGTCGGCGGGACGAGGCGAAGAGGGACTCGTCTGCGCCTGCGATCCCGACGCACGCCATCGGTCGTTCGCGGGCGCGCTTTCGCTGCCGCAGCTCTGGCATCTGCTCGCCGGCGCGGCCGTACTCGTCAGCCCCGACACCGGCGTCGCGCATCTGGGGCGCGTGGTCGGCACGCCGACGGTCGCGCTGTTCGGGCCGGGCTCGGCAACGCTCACCGGTGCGGGCGCGTTCTGGCGCGAGATGCCCTATCGCGCGGTCACCGTCGACCCGTTCCCCTGCCGCGATCAGCGCGTGCTCTTCAAACGCGAGATCGCCTGGGTGCGGCGTTGCGGCCGAACGCTTGCCGAGTGTCCGCATCCGCGCTGCATGGACGCGATCGACGTCGACGCCGTGGCGGCGGCGATCGGTTCGCTCGGGATCGGGCTCGTCTGAAGCGTGAGCGCGCGTCTGGAGTCTGTCGGGCTTACTGTCGCGTATGCGACGGCGGCGCTTTGGGAGGCAGTCCTAGGCGCCGGCCGCGCCGCAGTGCCTGCACACTGCCAGCGGCCCGCAACAACGGAATGCCCCCAAAGCGCCCCCGTCCCCTCGGGTTGCGGCCAAACGGCGCGCCTGCGGCGTTGCTCGGCTTGCGAATAAGCCGAGCTATTCGCTGCGCCGAGCGTCTTGCATTCATCACCGTTTGGCCAGCAACGCATATGTGAGAGCAAGCCCGACAGGCT
>JBGPYP010000198.1:0-5010 GCA_041493285.1 Casimicrobiaceae bacterium | reverse complement strand
TTCAATGCGTCGATGTTGACGACTCTCGAATCGATCACGCTCATTGGACCCCCACGCTTGCGGCTGCCGCCGCTGTGCTGCCCCCGGAGGGGGCGCAATTCGCACCTTGGGGCGGCCCTGCGGCGCTTGTATGTTGTCCATTCATCGTATGACTCGGGTGAGAATGGACATCGACGGAATCCGGGAGAGGGTCGCCGCCGCGGCGCTGAGGCCCCGTCCTCGGGCATGAGATTGGCGCCCTCGACCGGTGCGCAAGGTCCGAACGGTATCCTGGGGCCGACAGCGTCGTGTCCTCGCATGTACAAGCGTGGATGTGCGCACCGGCTCCGAGGCTCCCGACTTCCTCCGTCGACAGGAGGGCGTATGCGATTCGCGGGCGTGGATATTGCCTCCGAGACCCACGTGGTCGCGGTCGTTGGCGACAATGGTGAGATTGCGGTCAAGCCCACATCCTTCGCCGAGGATGCCGCGGGCTATCGGAAATTGTTCGCTCTGCTCGGCGCTCCGGGCGACCTGCTGGTCGCCATGGAAGCGACCGGTCACTACTGGAAGAATCTCTTTGCCGCGTTGGCCGCCGCGGGATTTGCCGTGGCTCTGATCAATCCCCTGCGCACCCATCGCTTCGCAGCCGAGGATCTCGAACGGACCAAGACCGACGCCATCGATGCCGTTGGTATCGCCCGCTTTGCCGCGCAAAAACGACCCGCAACCACCCAGCTGCCCAACGCCGTGACCGAGGAGCTGCGCGAACGGGTGCGCTTGCGCGAGCGGCTGTTGCAAGACTTCGGCGATCGATTGCGTCAGTTGCACCGCCTGGTCGATCTCGGCTTTCCGGAATTCACCCGCTACGTCCACAGCCTCGACAGCCAGTTGGCTGGCGCCATCCTGCACGACTATCCGACCGCCGTTGCCTTCCACGGCGTTTCGGTCAAGCGCTTGGCCGGATTGCGCTATGACACCCGCCACCGCGTGGGCCCCGAATTGGCGCGCCGCCTGATCGATGCCGCCCAACGCTCCGTCGGCCAGCATCACGGCCCCGCTTATCGCGTCCAGGTACGTTACCTTTGCGAGGACCTCGACCTCCTGCGCCGCCGCCTGCGCGAACTCGATCGCGACATCGACGGCAAACTGCGGGAACACGAGGTCGGTAACTTGCTGACGACGATCGACGGCATCGGCCCCACCACCGCCGCACGCCTGATCGCCGAACTGGGCGATCCTGCCCACTTCCGCACCCCCGCCGCGCTTGCTGCCTACGTCGGCGTCATCCCGGGCCTCAAACAATCGGGCAAACAAAAACAAACCCGCGCCGGGTTGACTCCCCTCGGCAATGCCCGCCTGCGGGCCGCACTCTGGATGCCAACCCTGACGGCCGTACGCAAAAATCCATGGCTGCGCGCCTACTACGAGCAGCTGCGTGCCCGCGGCAAACTGCCCAAGGTCGCCCTGGTCGCCTGCATGCACAAACTGCTCTTCGCCGTCTACAGCGTGGCCAAACATCGCCGCCCATTCGTCCCGAAACCCACCGCCGCAGGAGTTCACGCATGAAGAAACCCCTCGACGGAGCTCACGGTATCTCATGCGACCTCCGCCGGGGCTTCCGCCTCGCGCCGGAAGAACTGGCGCACCCACGGATTGTCGCTAGTGTCGCGCAGCACCTTCGGGTCGCCCTCGGCGATGATGCCCTTGGCCCGCTGGTCGAGCATGATGACGCGGTCGGCGATCGCGTAGATGCTGGCCAGCTCGTGCGTGACGATGACGAAAGTGATGTGCAGGCTGCCGGCCAGCCGCCGGATCAGCGCATCGAGCTCCGCCGAAGTGATCGGGTCCAGTCCCGCCGACGGTTCGTCGAGGAACAGGATTCGCGGGTCGAGCGCCATCGCCCGCGCAATCGCCGCGCGCTTCTGCATGCCGCCGCTGATCTCGGACGGCATGTGCCCGCAGAACGCCTCGAGCCCGACGAGTTTGAGCTTCATGCGCGCGATGAGATCCATCGCCGGCAGGTCGAGTGCCGTGTACTCCTCCAACGGCAGGCGCACGTTCTCGAGCAGCGTCATCGAGCCGAACAGCGCGCCGCTCTGATACATCACGCCGATCTTGGTCAGGATCGCGCGCTTTGCCGCGCCGTCCGCACCGACGATGTCGTCGCCGTCGATCAGCACTTTGCCCGCGATCGGTTGATAGAGACCGATCATGTGCTTGAGCAGCGTGCTCTTGCCGCAACCTGAGCCGCCGAGGATGACGAACACTTCGCCGCGGTTGACGGAGAAGTTCACGTCCTGGAGGAGGACGTTACCCTCGTAGCCGGCGACGAGGCCCTCGACACGCACGATCGGCGCGGAGTCGAGCGCGGGGCTCATATATCGAGGATATAGTAGATGACGGCGAAGATGCCGTCGACGGCAACCAGCAGCACGATGCCGGAAACCACGGCTCGTGTCGCGGAAATGCCGACCGCGCTCGCGCCGGTCTCGGTCTGCAACCCGCGCAGGCAACCGATGCCGGCGATGAGGATCGCGAAGACCGGCGTCTTGACCAATCCCGCCAGCACGTCCTTGAGGTTGACGATGCTGTCGACCTCCTTGAGATAGGTGACCAGTGGGATGTTGAACGAGAGCATCGTGAGCCCGCCGGCGAGCACGCCGATGAGATCCGCGAACAGCGACAACAGCGGCACCATCAGCAGCGCGGCGAGAATGCGCGTGACGACCAGAAAGCGGACCGGGTCGAGACCCATGGTCGTCAGGGCGTTCAACTCTTCGTTGACCTTCATCGTGCCGATCTCGGCAGCGAACGCCGCGCCGGAGCGCCCCGCGAGGAGGATCGCCGTCATCAGCGGCCCCAGCTCGCGCAAGATCGAGAGGCCGACCAGATCGGCGACGAAAATTTCCGCGCCGAACTGACGCATCGGCACCGCGGCCTGGAAAGCGAGAATCACACCGAGCAGGAATGAGATCAGCGCAACGATCGGCAGCGCGTTCGCGCCCACCTGCTCGCAGGTGTACAACACGTCCTTCCAGCGGATGCGGTGCGGATGCGTGAACGCGTACCACAGTGCGTCCGTCGTCTCGCCGATGAACGCGACCTGTATGCGCATGTCGTGGAAGAGCTGCGCGGTGGCGCGGCCGATCTCCTCGACGGTCCTGGTTTGCGGCGGAGGCGGCTCCGGGGGCGCGACGAAGGCGCCTGGATCGAACTGGTCGAGCAGCGTCTGAAACTCGGGCTTCAGCCCGCGAACCGTGACAGCGGCGCCGGAGGCGCGCGGCTGGCGCAGCAAGTCGACCAGCATCGCCACGCCGCCGCCGTCACAGTAATCGACCGCCGCCGCATCGATGACGATCCGCCGGGTCGGGGCGCTCACCAACGCGGCGCGCCCTTCCGGCCAGACCCCGGCGATCGAATACGGGTCGAGCCTTCCCGCCAGCGTCAGAAGCCGGCTGCCGTCGCCAGCGTCCGCGAGCGTGAGCGTGGCCGCCGCCGTCGGCGCCGCGTGCGCGGTTGCGACGGCGGCGTTCACTGCACCAAGTCGAGTTGCGTGCCCGATACGCGGACGCGGTCGCCCTCGCGCAACATGGGCTCGTAATTCTGCGTCACCGAGCGCGAGCCGCCTGCGTCCATGCGCACGACGACCTCCCAGCGTGTCGCGTTGAGCTCGGACGGTCGCGTCCGGTACGCGGCGCCGCCCGCCGCACCGATCAGCACGGTTCCCTGCTTGGAGAACCCCGGCCCGATCTGGAACATCGTGACGCCCGATGGCGTGGCCGCACTCCCGTCGCCCAGCGGCGTCGCCGAGACCGTGCCCAACGGCATCCACTGATCCTTGGCCGTGACCGAACGAATCGACTCGATCTTGCCGCAGCGCTCGCATCCCGCGCCCGCGGCGGGTTGCGCTGCGGCAGGCAGCGCGGCGAGCACCGCGGCGACGAGAAAAACATGCGCGGCGCGGATCATTCGGGCAGCGTGGAGAGATAGAACATCGCATTGAGCAGCGGTCCCGGGCGTCCGAGCCCGCCCAGCCAGCGATAAAAGATCAGGTCGATGTCGCCGCCGCGATACAGCTCGACCAGCGCGCGGTTCACCGCCAGGCGGAAATCGGGATCGTCGCGACGGACGACCAGCGCGTAAGGCTCGAAGGAAAAGTCCTTGTCGAGAAGCTGCAGGCGCTCGGGGTCGGCGCTGCTCGCGCGCAGCGCGACCAGCACGATCCGGTCGCTCGCATAGCCGTCGACCTTGCCCTGGGTCACCGCCGCGATGCCTTCGCCGCCGTCCTTGACCGGCACCAGCTCCGCTCTCGCACCGACGACGTCGAGCTGGCGTTTGAGCGCGCTCTCGGTCGTCGTGCCCGGGATCACCGCGATCCTCTTCCCGTTCAGATCGGCAAAGCGTTCAAGCTTCGCCGCGATCGGCGTCAGCACGCTGCCGCCGTCGATGAAGATCGGCAGGCTGAAGTCCACTTTCTCGTAGCGCGACAGGGTGATCGTCGTCGTTCCACACTCCATGTCGACACGGCCTTTCACGACCGCATCGAGGCGGTCGTCGGCATCGAGCGGCGTCCAGTCGATCTTCAACGAGTTGAGCCCGAGGCGTTTCTGGATCGCCGCGGCAATGCGCACGCACAGCTCGGCGCTGTAGCCACGCACGCTACCGTCGCGGTCTTTGAACGAAAACGGCGCGGCGCCGGAACGATAGCCCAGGTGCAATGTTCCGTCAGCCTTGAGCCGGTCGAGCGTGCGCGGCGGCTCGGCGGCGCCGGCGAGGCCGACGACGAGGCAAAGGCCTGCCGCGGCGCAAGTCCGCGTTAGGGAACCTCTGAATGGGCCCCGCGTGGCCGCGACGGAGGCTTTCCGGGATGAGATGCGCGAAGCGACGCGAAGCCCATGGCAGGCCCCACGGGCGAGCGGCGCGACGGCAGATCGCCCGCGCAGTTGGCAAATGAGCCCCGTCCCTTCGGGTTGGGCGCAATGGCCCCATCTGCGTTGTTGCGCGCCTTGCGAATAGGATGAACTATTC
>JBGPYP010000197.1:0-5011 GCA_041493285.1 Casimicrobiaceae bacterium | reverse complement strand
TGCAGGATGGGAACAGGTGGGTATGACCGCGCGCGGCCGTCGCGAGCGGTGCATTGCCGGTCAGCGGCGAGGCGGCTCGGCGGCGGCCTCGACGTCGACGTAACTGGTGACCTCCAGGCCGAAGCCGGTCATGCTGGGCATCTTCCGCGGGCGTGCCAGCAGCCGCATCCTGCCGACGTTGAGATCGCGCAGGATCTGCGCGCCGATGCCGTAATTGCGCAGGTCGACCCGAGTTTCCGTCGGCGGTGGGTCGGTCAGTGCGCGTTGCCGCAGGTCCGCCGCCGACTCCGGCCGATGCAGCAGCACGAGCACGCCGCGCCCGGCGCGCGCGATCGCGGCGAGCGCCGCGGCAATCGTCCAGGAATGCGTGCGGCTGCTGCAATCGAGCAGGTCGACGACCGACAACGGCTCGTGCACGCGCACCAGCGTCTCGTGCTCGGGCACGATGTCGCCGCGCGCGAGCGCGAGATGCGTCGCATCGGTCAGCTTGTCGCGATAGGTAACGAGGCGGAAATCGCCCTCGGTGGTCCGGATCGGGCGCTCACCGACGCGCTCGACCAGCCGTTCGGTCTGGCTGCGATAGTGGATGAGATCGGCGATCGCGCCGATCTTGAGCCCGTGCAGGCGGGCGAACTCGACCAGGTCGGGCAGCCGCGCCATCGTCCCGTCGTCCTTCATGACCTCGCACAGCACCGCGGCGGGCGAATGCCCGGCGAGCCGCGCCAGATCACAGCAGGCCTCGGTGTGGCCGGCGCGCACGAGCACGCCACCCTCCTGCGCGACCAGCGGAAAGACGTGTCCCGGATGCACGATGTCGGACGGCTTGGCACCGGCAGCGCACGCGGCCCGGATCGTGTGCGCGCGGTCCGCCGCGGAGATGCCTGTGGTCACGCCGTGCGCGGCTTCGATCGAGACGGTGAAGTTCGTGCCGTGCACCGACCGGTTCACAGGAGTCATCGGCGCCAGGTTGAGCTGCCGCGCGCGCGCCTCGGTGATCGGCATGCAAATGAGGCCGCGCCCGTGCTTGGCCATGAAATTGATTGCGTCGGCTGTGACGCAATCCGCGGCCACGATCAGATCGCCCTCGTTTTCGCGATCCTCCTCGTCGACGAGGATCGCCATGCGCCCGGCCTCGAGCTCGGCGATGATCTCGGGAATCGGACTCACCGCGCTCGCGGCCCCGGCGGCGGCAGTGGCAAGCGAGTCGCGCGGGTCGACGGCGTAAAGGTGCGGGGCGGTCATGTGTCGTGTCGCTGAACTACCAGGATAGTGTTTAATTATACTGCGTTGCGGTGTCGTGCCCTGCGTCACCTCCCTCCGCGACAAGGCGACTTTCGATCAGCAGTCGGCGCGACATCGCCACCAGCCGGGAGGCGCGCGTGATCATCGCGGCTGCGCGGCGAGTTGATCTTGCGTCACGAAGACACCGCGCGCTTCGCGTCGTGGCGGAGCATGCCCTCCCAAAGCGTCCGGAGCCCGCGATCGAGATCTTGCGCGTAGTTTCGTACCGACGCCGACTGCTCGTCGATCGCCGTGCCCACCCGCCGAGAAGCGTACGGCGTCGCGATGCTGCCGGCCATCTGCCACAGGCCGAGGATCAGGGCGTAGCTGTGGCGAAGCAGCGCCACGCCATCGCCGGGCTGGAGTTCGGGAAAGTGGCGTTCGAGCCCGGCGCCCGCGCGCCTCAGCCGCTCGCTCATGCGCGCGCCGAACGCGGCAGCGGTTTCGGCCGGGACATTCTGCTCGAGCATCGAAAAGCAGCGGCTCGCCAAGTGCAGGAACAGCGGCGAATCGATCATGTAGCGCTGCGTCAGCGGCCACACATCGTCGATCGTTACCGTGCCCGTGGTCTCCAGCAAGGCGATGAGCGCCCGGAAGAACGCATCGATGTTGCGTTCGTGCAAGGCCAGGAGCAGCTCTTCCTTGCTGGGGAAGTACAGGTAAACGGTACCCTTGGCGAGACCCGCCTCGTCAGCGACCCCGGCCATGTTCGCGGACCGATCCGGCGAGCGCAGCAGCAGCCGCTCGGCCGCATCGAGGATCGCGTCGTAGCGCTCCTGCTTGTCTTCCGCCTGGATTGCGCGCTGGCGGATCACCATGGCGCGCGCGCCTTGTCGAACAAATGACTGCGGGTCATTTATAGACCCTAAATGACCGCAAGTCAGTTGTCAAGCCCGCAATGGGGTAACCCTACAAGAGGGCCAAGGTTTGCTGGACCAGTTCGCTCGCAGGGTCGCCCAGATCGGTGACGACGCTGAAATGGTGCCGCCCGGGAATGAACAGCGGGCCGCGGCGGCGCGGGGGGTGGCATTCCGGCCAGCGCTCCCACAAGAGCCACGATTGGCGAATGAACTCGCTGGTCTCTTCGGCACCGGCCGCGATCAACACCGGCACCGGAGCGCGCGGCTGCAGGTGGATCGGGCTCACCAGATACGCCCGCCCTGCGTCGAGTTTCAGGTCGATGTTGAACGACACTTGAACAAGCGGCTCGAGATCGAACACGCCGCTGATCGCGACCGCGCCGGCGATCGGGTCGGCCGGCAGCCCGGCTGCGCGCCAATCGGTGGCGACCAGCATTGCCGCCAGGTGGCCGCCCGCGGAATGTCCCGAGACTGCCAATCGCTGCATCGCGAGGCCGTGCCGCGGCCCCTCCCGTTGCAACCACACCACTGCCTCGCGGCACTCGTCGACGATCCGCGGAATGCCGACCTCCGGGCAGAGGTCGTAGTTGAGTACGGCCACACCGACACCCCCGGCAACCAGCGGCGGCGCGACGAACGAATGATCGGCCTTGTCGAGCGCCCGCCAGTAGCCGCCGTGGATGAACAACAGCGTACCGCGCGCGTTGGCCGCCGGGAACAGATCCATCGTCTGCTTCGGTCCACTGCCGTAGCGAACGTCGAGGTGCGCGTCCAGACGGCCGCGTGCGGCCGCGCTGTCGGCGGCCCAGCGCGCGAACCACTGCGGATGATCGGGGAAAGCGGCCCGCAAATTGTATTCGCGCTCGACGAACTCCGCGGGCAACGCGCTCATCGCGGCGGTGCGATGCGAATGCTCAATTCGCCCAGACATTCGATGCGCCCGATGAGCACGTCGCCCGGCACAACGGCGCCTACGCCTGCAGGTGTCCCGGTGAAGACCAGGTCGCCGGGCAGCAGCTCGTAGTACTGCGAGAGGAAATGCAGGAGGTGCGGAACGTCCCAGACCATGTCCGCGAGATCGCCGTGCTGCCGCAGCTCGCCGTTCACGTCGAGCGCGATGCGGCCGCGGCTCGGATGGCCGACCTGCGTGACCGGATACACCGGCCCAATGGGCGCCGACTCGGCGAACGACTTGCCGATGTCCCACGGCCGCTTGATCTCACGCATCGCGTTCTGCAGATCGCGCCGCGTCATGTCCAGGCCGACCGCGTAGCCGTAAACGATGTCGCGCGTGCGCTCGGGCGCGAGCTTGGCGCCCGCCGTCCCGATAGCGACGACGAGTTCCAGCTCGTGCTGATAGTTCTTCGTCGCCGATGGGTAGCGAACGCTGCCCACGTCCGGCGCGACGACCGGGACGACCGCATCGGCCGGCTTGGTGAAGAAAAACGGCGGCTCCTTCGCGGCGTCGCCGCCCATCTCCTTGGCGTGCTCGGCGTAGTTCCGGCCGACGCAGTAGATGTGACGCACGGGAAAGCGCTCGCCGCGGCCGGCGATGGGCAAGGAGGGGACGTTCCAGACGGGGATGACGTAGGTCATAGCTGCACTCGTGAGTGATCGGAATTCAAGACGTCTTACTCGGCATCCGGCTGCTTCTCCGGCACCGCCGCGGCAAACGCGGGCAGCGCGTTGCACATCGCCTCGATGCGCGTGAGTGTCGGATAGGCATCGAGCGGGATCCCGGCGCGACGCGCGTTGGCGAGCTGCGGGACGAGGCAGCAATCGGCGAGCGTCGCTGTGCGACCGTGGCAGAACTCGCCCGTCGCCGGCTCGCGCGCGAGTTGCGCTTCGAGCGCGGCGAGTCCCACGTCGATCCAGTGTCGGTACCAGGCGTCCTTCGCCGTCTCGCTCGCGCCGATCGTGCGCAGCAGATACCGCAGGACGCGCAGATTGTCGAGCGGGTGAATGTCGCAGGCGATCGCCAGCGCGATCGCGCGCACGCGTGCCCGCGCCTCGGGCGCGCTCGGCAGCAGCGGTGGTTGTGGATAGCGCTCGTCCAGATACTCGAGGATCGCCAGCGATTGCGTAAACGTGCCGCGATCGTCGACCAGCGTGGGCACCAGCTCGTACGGGTTCATCTCGCGATAGGGCGCGGCGCCCTGCTCGCCTTTGCGCAAGTGGATGGCAACGTACTCGTAGCGGAGGCCCTTGAGCCCGAGCGCGATGCGCACGCGATACGCCGCCGACGAGCGGAAATAGCCATAGAGTTTCATCAAGCTCGCCCAAAGAGCTCCGGAGCTGACCCGTTCGCCCTGAGATTGTCGAAGGGCGACGGGCACCCGAGTGATTGGTAAGTCTGCTGCTCCGTTCGTGGTTCGACAGGCCCACCACGAACGGCCGCTTGGAGACGTTCCCTAAATCAACTGAACGCCGATATGCCGGTTTGCGCGCGCCCCAGGATCAGCGCGTGCACGTCGTGCGTACCTTCGTAGGTGTTGACCGTCTCCAGGTTCAGCACGTGCCGGATGACGTGGAACTCGTCGACGATGCCGTTCGCGCCGTGCATGTCGCGCGCCATCCTCGCGATATCCAGCGCCTTGCCGCAGGAGTTGCGCTTCATGATCGACGTAATTTCCGGCGCCGCCCTGCCTTCGTCCTTGAGCCGGCCCAGACGCAGGCAGCCCTGCAGCCCGAGCACGATCTCGGTCTGCATGTCGGCAAGCTTTTTCTGGATGAGCTGGTTCGCGGCGAGCGGCCGGCCGAACTGCGTCCGATCGAGCGTGTATTGCCGCGCCGCGTGCCAGCAGAACTCCGCCGCGCCGAGCGCGCCCCACGCAATGCCGTAGCGTGCGTTGTTGAGGCAGCCGAACGGG
>JBGPYP010000404.1:0-2203 GCA_041493285.1 Casimicrobiaceae bacterium | reverse complement strand
GAGCGCTCGGCGTGGTCGAGAAAATCGAGGTTCACCTTGACGACGTCCTCGACGCTCACAAAATCGCGCCGCTGCTCGCCCGCGGAGTAGCCGCCCGAGCCTTCGAACAACTGCACCTTCCCTGCCCCGCGATACTGATTGAAAAGATGCCAGACGACCGACGCCATGCGCCCCTTGTGCCCTTCGCGCGGGCCGTAGACGTTGAAGTAGCGGAATCCCGCAACCTGCGTCGTGCGCTCGGGAAGCATGCGCCGCACATGCTGGTCGAACAGGAACTTCGAATAGGCGTAAACGTTGAGCGGCGCCTCGCACGCGCGCTCCTCGCGGAACGCCGGGCCGGCCCCATACACCGACGCCGACGACGCATAGAGGAATGGAATGTCGTTGTCCTGGCAGTGCTCGAGCACCCGCACCGAATAGCGGTAATTGTTGGCGAGCATCGCGCGCCCGTCGGTCGCCATCGTGTCCGAGCACGCGCCCTGATGCAGCACCGCGGCGATATCGTCGTCGAAATCGCCATCGGAAAGCCGCGCCAGGAATTCGTCCTTGTCGATGTAATCGGCGATCTCGCAATCGACGAGATTGCGGAACTTGTCGCCGTCGGTGAGATCGTCGACGGCGAGGATGCGCGCCTCGCCACGGGCGTTGAGCGCCTTGACGAGATTGGAGCCGATGAATCCGGCCGCGCCGGTCACTACCGTATACACAGCCGATTCTCCAGGTGCCTAAATCCGCCTAGGCGGCGAATGAAAAGCGTCGCGAGCGCAGGCAGAACGAGGCGCGAGCGCGCGAGCAACCGGAGTGTACACGGCAGTACATGAGGATTGCGAGCGTGCGAGCAACGAAGTTATGCCAAGCGTAGCAGCTTTGCATCGCTTCCTAGAGCTCAATATCGACCTTGCCGACTTCAGTCGTGACGAACGGCACGCGCGCCGAGACCGAGCACAGCAACTGATAGCCGACGGTGCTGGCCGCGGCCGCGACGTCGTCGACCGGCAGCCCCTCACCCCAGAGCACGACCGGGCTGCCGATCGTCGCCTCCGGCACCTCGGTGAGATCGACCGTCATCAGATCCATCGATACGCGCCCGGCGGTGCGCGCTTTCTTGCCGCACACCAGAACCGGCGTGCCGTTCGGCGCGTGGCGCGGATAGCCGTCGGCGTAGCCGCAGGCAACCACGCCGATCCGGTGCGCGCGCGCTGCGGTGTACGTGCCACCGTAGCCGACGCTCTCGTTGGGCTTCAGGTTCTGGACGCCGATCAGCGCGCTCTTGAGCGTCATCACCGGAGAGAGGCCCAGCATCTCGGCCGTGTCGTAGGGAAACGGCGACGACCCGTAGAGCATGATGCCCGGCCGCACGTATTCGCCGCCAACGTCGCCGTAGCGGATCACGCCCGCCGAGTTGGCGAGCGAGCGCGGGTACGGCAGGCCCCGGCACGCGTCTTCGAAGACGTCGAGCTGCTCGCGCAGACCGTCCTCCTCGTCGGCCCGCGCCAGATGCGTCATCAACCGCATCACCGCGACGTTTGGCGTCTGCGACAGGCGATCGACGATCGCGTGCACCTCGCCCACGCGGAAACCCAACCGGTTCATTCCGGTGTTGACCTTGATGAAAACCTCGATTGGTCGCGACAGCGTCGCGGCCTCGAGCATCTTCACTTGTTCCGCGTGGTGTACTACAACCGCGAGCCGGCGCGCGGCAATTTCCGGCAGTTCGCCCGCGTCGAAGAACCCCTCGAGCAGCAGGATCCGCCGCGCGTAATGGCGCTTGCGCAACGTTACTGCGGCGTCGAGTTCGACCAGCGCAAGCCCGTCGGCGGCGCCCAGCGCGGGGAGCACGCGCCTGAGCCCGTGCCCGTACGCATTGGCCTTGACGACGGCGAGTACCTGCGCGCCAACTGCGCGCTCGCGCGCCTTGGCGAGATTCGCGCGGAGTGCCGAGAGATTGACCTGCGCGATGAGCGGACGGGGCATGGCAAGCGGGGGCGAATGAGCGCGGCGAGAGATGAACCCGGCCCGTGCGGGTTTGGTCTGGAACAGGGAATCGTGGTATAAGGCGCGAGCCGCATGCGCCGGCCGCATTTATTATACATATACGCCATATACGCGCAGCGAAACCCCCGGCAGCCTGCGGCCCGGCCGTCGAGTCCCGGAGCGCACGCACCTTTCGATACTTTGAAATCCGTGTTCTACACCATCATGG
>JBGPYP010000159.1:0-5989 GCA_041493285.1 Casimicrobiaceae bacterium | reverse complement strand
GTGTGCGGAACAGGATCTCGCCCATCCACACGAACAGCGGCAACGCGGTCAACGTCCACGACGATGCCGTGCCCCAGATGGTGACTGCCATCGCGTCGCCCGCGGGCCGCGAGGAAAAAAGCTCCATGCCGATCCACGCGACGCCGGCCAGCGCGAGCCCGATCCAGACGCCGCTGCCGAGCAACACGAACAGCGCGACGATCAACAACGTCGTGATCAGAAGGTCACTCGACATGCGCCGGTTCCTCTCCTGGCGTGGGAGGTGCACGCGTGCCCGATAGCTCGCCCACCAGCAGGTCGACGAAGGCGATCGCAAAGATTACGGTGCCGGCCGCCATCGCGAGTTGCGGCAGCCAGAGCGGGGTCGCGTCGTTCCCGGTCGAAATGTCGTGGAGAACATACGATTGCCATGCGAGCCGGACGCTGAAATAGGCGAAGGCGGTCGACAATACGGCCGCTGCGCTGAGCGACCAACGCTCCAGCGCCCGGCGACCACGCACACCCACGTGCTCGAGGATGAGGCTCACGCGGATGTGCTCGCCGCGCGTCAACGTATGCGCCAGCGCGAGAAATCCCGAGCCCGCCATGAAATAGCCGGCGTAGGCGTCGGTCCCGCGCACCTGAAAGCCGAACAGCCGGCCGAAGATGCCGAGCAGGACCATCGCGAGCGTCCCGATCAAGAGCAACGCCGCCAGATACGCGGCGGCGTCGTACAGGGTGTCAAGCAGGCGGCGCATCATGCCTGCGACGTCGCGATCGTGCGCGGCTCACCGCAGGTCCGATACGATTCGCGCGATCTTGACGTTCCGCGAGTGACTCACATTTTCTTGTACGCGTCGACGACGGCCTGTCCGTCCGGACCGGCCTGCTTGGTCCATTCCGAAGTCATGGTCTCGCCGATCTTCTTGAGGTCCGCCGCAAGCACCCGCGAGGGCGGGGCGACGGTCATGCCGTTCTTAGCCAACTGCTCCAGATACCACTTGGTCTTCTCCTCCGAAGCCTTCCAACCGCGAGCTTCGGCGTCGGCGGCAGCCTTCAGCACGGCGTCCTGGGTCGACTTGTCGAGCGCCGCGAACGATTTCTCGTTGACGAACACGATGTTCTTCGGCAGCCACGCTTGCGCATCGTAGAAGTATTTCACTTGCTCCCACGCCTTGGAGTCGTAGCCGGTCGCGCCCGACGTGATATTGGCGTTCACCGCACCGGTGGCCATCGCCTGCGCCAGCTCCGCCGCCTGGATCGTCACCGGCTGGGCTCCGGCGAGCTCGGCGATGCGCGATGTCGCGGGGTTGTACGTGCGCATCTTCAGCCCCTTCATGTCCGCCAGCGACGCAAGCGGCTTGTTGGAGTAGATACCCTGAGGCGGCCACGGCACGGCATACAGAACCCGCATTCCCTGCTTGGCGAACCGATCCTGAATCGCCTTGCGCGACGCCTTCCAGAGGTTTGCCGCGTCCGTGTAGCTCGTTGCCAGGAAAGGTATAGAGTCTGCGCCGAACAGCGGATCTTCGTTGGCGTACGCGGAGATCAGGACCTCGCCGAGCTGCGCCTGATCGGTCTGCACCGCGCGCTTGATCTCGGGGGCCTTGAACAGCGACGCGTTCGAATGCACCGTGATCTTGAGCTTGCCGCCGGTGACCTTGTCGACGTCGGCGACGAACTGCATGATGTTTTCGGTATGGAAGTTGGTCGCGGGGTATGCGGTCGGCATATCCCATTTCGTCTGCGCGGCGGCACCGAAGGCGATGCAGAAGCCGAGCGCTGCGGCGATGG
The DNA here is from genome assembly GCA_041493285.1 of Casimicrobiaceae bacterium. Lineage (GTDB taxonomy): Bacteria > Pseudomonadota > Gammaproteobacteria > Burkholderiales > Casimicrobiaceae > PALSA-1003. Next base: position 4,216 of record JBGPYP010000159.1, on the reverse strand, counting down.
CGTGGATGCGTTTCATTGGGCTCTCCGGTGTCTTTCTCGGGGCGGGTTCGCATGCCGCCGGGTGCCTTGTCCATATCTCGGCGGGAACGGCGCATTTGTACCACACTTGGCTGACGGACGGCGAGACGCGTAGCCTCGCTATAATGCGGCCGCGTGTATCGCTTCGTGTCCGCGCCGCTTCCCTGAGAAATGACGATCGACTCGCCGCCGGACCGCTGGCAGTTCTGGATCGACCGCGGCGGTACCTTCACCGACATCGTCGCGCGCCGGCCCGACGGTATTCTTGCGACGCACAAGCTGCTCTCCGAGAATCCGGAGCGATATCGCGACGCGGCGGTCGCCGGCATCCGCATGTTGCTCGGCGTCGCTTCCGGCGCGTCCATTCCGCCCGGCGTGATCGAGACGGTCCGGATGGGCACGACGGTCGCGACCAACGCCCTGCTCGAGCGCAAGGGCGAGCGCACGGTGCTGGCGATCACCCGGGGCTTCGCCGACGCGCTGCGCATCGCCTACCAGAACCGGCCGAAGCTCTTCGTCCGCAACATCGTATTGCCGAGCCTGGTCTACGAGCGCGTGATCGAGATCGACGAGCGCGTCGGCGCCCATGGCGAGCCGGTCCGGGAGCTCGATCTCGTCGCCGCCGAACGCGACCTGCGCGCGGCGTACGCAGACGGCATCCGCGCTTGCGCGATCGTGCTCATGCATGGGTACCGCTACCCCGAGCACGAGCGCCGGCTGGCCGCCTTGGCCCGCACGATCGGCTTCGCGCAGGTGTCGGTCAGCCACGAGGTCAGCCCGTTGATGAAGATCGTCTCGCGCGGCGACACGACGGTCGTCGATGCCTACCTATCGCCTATCCTGCGCCGCTACGTCGAGCAGGTCGAAGCGCAGCTCCCGGGCGTGCGACTGCAATTCATGCAATCGTCCGGAGGGCTGACGGACGCTCACCTGTTTCAGGGGAAGGACGCGATCCTCTCCGGCCCGGCGGGTGGTGTGGTGGGCGCAGTGCAAGTCTCCAGGCTCGCCGGCTTCGACCGGATCATCGGCTTCGACATGGGCGGCACGTCGACCGACGTGACGCATTACGCAGGCCCGGAATACGGGTTCGAGCGCGCGTTCGTGACCGAAGTCGCGGGAGTCCGGTTGCGCGCACCCATGATGCGGATCCACACCGTCGCCGCCGGAGGCGGCTCGATTTGCAGCTTCGACGGTTCGCGTTTCCGCGTCGGTCCCGAATCCGCTGGAGCGAACCCCGGCCCCGCTTCGTACCGGCGCGGCGGTCCGCTGACGGTCACCGATTGCAACGTCATGGTCGGCAAGATCGATCCGGCGCTGTTCCCCCGCGTGTTCGGGCCCGCCGGCGATTTGCCGCTCGACGCCGAGGTCGTGCGCGCGAAGTTCGAGACGCTTGCGGTGGAGCTGGCGGCGAAAACCGGGCACGAGCGCAAGCCCGAGGAGATCGCCGACGGCTTCCTGAAGATCGCGGTCGAGAACATGGCGCACGCGATCAAGCACATCTCGATCGAACGCGGCTATGACGTCACCGAGTACACCTTGTGCTGCTTCGGCGGCGCGGGCGGCCAGCACGCCTGTGCGGTCGCCGACGCTCTGGGAATGACGCGCGTGTTCATCCATCCGCTGGCCGGTGTGCTCTCGGCGTACGGCATGGGCCTCGCCGACGTGCGCTCGCTGCGACAGAATGCGGTCGAAGCGCAGCTCTCCGCGCCCAACCTGGCTGCCTGCGAGCCGATGCTCGACGAGCTTTCCCGCGCCGCGCGCGCCGAGGTCGAGGCGCAGGGCATCGCCGCGGAGCGCATCTCGCTCAAGCGGACGCTGCACCTGAAGTACGACGGCACGGACACGACGCTGGAGATACCGCTCGGATCGAGGGGCGACCGAGGCGCTGGCGAAGAACTTCCCGCGCTGGTCGCCGAATTCGAGCGCCGCTACCGGACGCAGTACGGGTTCCTGATGCCGGACAAGCCGCTCGTCATCGAAGCGGTCGCAGTCGAGGCGATCGGAGCGGCGGCAAGCGCCGAGGAGGTCACGTCGGCCTTTGCTCCGCGCGCCGGCACGCTGGCGCCGGCGAAAGTAAGCCGCGTGTTTGCCGACGGCGCGTGGCACGACGCACCGCTGTACGCACGCGAGAGCCTGCACCCCGGCGACCGCATCGCCGGACCGGCGGTGATCGCCGAGCAGAACGCGACCACGGTCGTCGAGCCGGGCTGGCGGGCGACGCTCACCGCGCGCGACCACCTGGTGCTCGAACGCGTCGTCGCGATGCGCCGCGAGCACGCGATCGGCACCAGCGCCGATCCCGTGCTGCTGGAAGTCTTCAACAACCTGTTCATGGCGATCGCCGAGCAAATGGGCGTAACGCTCTCCAACACCGCGTACTCGGTCAACATCAAGGAGCGGCTCGATTTCTCCTGTGCGCTGTTCGATGCCGACGGCAACCTGATCGCCAACGCGCCACACATGCCGGTGCATCTGGGCTCGATGGGCGAAAGCGTAAAGACGATCATCGACCGCCGGCGAGAGTCGATGCGGCCGGGCGACGTGTTCGTTCTCAATGCGCCGTACAACGGCGGCACGCACCTGCCGGACGTCACCGTCATTGCGCCCGTTTTTCTGGATCCAGCAAGCACAGCCGAGCCAAGGCCGGAGATGATCGCGCGAAAGCAAGGAGGAGGCGACGAGACAGTACCATCAGTACGGCGAGGAGCCGACGACGCAGCTGACAAAGCGAGCGCCCCGGATTTGGTTCGGCCTGAGTTCTACGTCGCGTCCCGAGGCCACCACGCCGATATAGGCGGCATCACGCCCGGCTCGATGCCACCCGACTCGAAGCAGGTCGACGAGGAAGGCGTCCTGCTCGACAACGTGCAACTGGTCGCGCAAGGACGCTTCCTCGAGCACGAAATGCGCGCGATCCTGGGCTCGGGCCGGTACCCGGCGCGCAACATCGACCAGAATCTCGCCGATCTTCGCGCGCAGGTCGCCGCCTGCGCGAAGGGCATCCTCGAGCTGCAGCGGATGGTCGCGCACTTCGGATTGCCGGTCGTGCGCGCGTACATGAAGCACGTGCAGGACAACGCCGAAGAGGCGGTGCGCCGCGTGCTCGACGCACTCAAGGACGGGCACTTCGAATACGAGATGGACAGCGGCGCCAGGATCGTCGTCACGATCGCGGTCGACAAGCTTCGTCGCACGGCGCGGATCGATTTCACCGGCACCAGCGAACAGCAGCCGGACAACTTCAACGCTCCGTCGGCGGTGTGCAAGGCCGCGGTGCTGTACGTGTTCCGCACACTGGTCGACGACGAGATTCCGATGAACGCCGGTTGCCTGAAGCCGCTCGACATCGTCATCCCGGAAGGTTCGATGCTGGCCCCCCGCTATCCCGCCGCGGTCGTCGCCGGCAACGTCGAAACCTCGCAGGCGATCACCGACACGCTGTATGGCGCGCTGGGCGTGCTCGCGGCCTCGCAGGGCACGATGAACAACTTCACCTTCGGCAATGACAAGTACCAGTATTACGAAACGATCTCGGGCGGCGCCGGCGCCGGTCCGGACTTCGATGGCGCGAGCGTGGTGCAGACGCACATGACCAATTCGCGGCTGACCGATCCCGAGGTGCTCGAGTGGCGTTTTCCGGTGCGGCTCGAGGAATACAAGATCCGGCGCGGCAGCGGCGGCGCCGGGCGCCATCGCGGCGGGGATGGCGGCGAGCGGCGGGTGCGGTTTCTCGAGCCGATGACCGCGGTCATGCTGGCCGATCACCGGCGCATCGCCCCGTTCGGTGTCGCGGGCGGGCGGCCGGGCGGAGTCGGCCGGAACTGGGTCGAGCGCGCTGACGGCACGCGGGAGGAATTCGGCGCCACCTGTCAGGTCGAAATGCAACCGGGCGACGTGTTCGTGATCCAGACGCCCGGCGGCGGCGGGTTCGGCGCGGCCTGACCGCGGCTGCCGCTTTTGGCAGGGCTGGAGCGGCCGGCGCATAATTCGTGCCGCGTTGAACCCGGCGCTACCGCGCCGGTTAACGCGGCAGCTCGCGCGGAACGCGGCGCCGGAGCGCCGGTTGACGCGGCATCACTATGGGAATTGCGGGGGTCTTATGGCAAGCATCTACGATTTCTCGGTCAAGGACATTCACGGCAAGGATCTGAAACTCGATCGCTACAAGGACCACGTGGTGCTTATTGTGAACGTCGCG
>JBGPYP010000234.1:0-4235 GCA_041493285.1 Casimicrobiaceae bacterium | reverse complement strand
CCAGTCACGACCAACGGCGGCGAATACGAGCTGGTGCGGGACCTCGAGATCGACGGCTTCTCGCGCGAGAAGATGGATGCGACGCTCAAGGAGCTCGAGGAAGAGCGCGCCGGCGTCGCTTCGCTTCTGAGCTAGCAGAGCCATCGCGCGATTCGCAGCCGATGAGAGCGCGCCTGCATCCCAACGCGGCACTCTACCGAGGAGAGCGCGCCCTCCCCGCGCTGCCGCCATGCGTTCATTACGCCGGCAGCGAGCGGCATCTCCGCAAGGCCTTGCGGCTGCAAAAGGAGATGGGTCCGGTGTTCGACGTCGCCTGCGACTGCGAGGACGGCGCGCCCGTCGGCAAGGAGCGCGCGCACGCCAAGGCGATGGCGGCGCTGATCGCGGGCAAGGACAACGCCTTCGGCCGCGTCGGCGCGCGCGTTCACGATCTCACCCATCACGCGTGGCGCAGTGAGGTCGACATCCTCATCCGTGACGCGGGCGCCCGGATCGCGTTCGTGACCCTGCCCAAGGCGGAGTCGACGACCGACGTGGAGCGGTTTCTGCAAGCAGTGCGCAAGGAAGCGCTGCGGGCCGGCGTGCACCGCACGATTCCGGTCAGCGTCATGATCGAGACCCCTGGCGCGGTGCACGACGCCTGGGCGATCGCCGCGCTGCCGGGGGTCGTCAGCCTGGATTTCGGAACGCTCGACTTCGTCAGCGCGCATCACGGCGCGATTCCCGCGGCGGCGATGCAGAGCCCCGGCCAGTTCGATCATCCGCTGCTGCGGCGGGCAAAGTGCGAAGTCGCGGCCGCCGCGCTGGCCCATGCCGTCGTCCCCGCCCACGGCGTGACGCTGGCGCTCGACGACCCGGACGCCGTGCATGCGGATGCGCGCAGGGCCAGGACCGAGTTCGGATTTCTGCGCATGTGGAGCATTCACCCGGCGCAGATCGAGCCGATCGTCCGCGCGTTCCAGCCGGACCCCGGCGAGGTCGAGACGGCGGCGGCCGTGCTCGCCACGGCGCAGGACGCCGACTGGGGGCCGATCCGGCACGACGGCAAGCTCTACGATCGCGCGTCGTACCGTTACTGCTGGGACGTGTTGCAGCGCGCGCACGCGGCGGGCGCCGCGATGCCTGCGCTCGCGCGCCATTTCTTCGCTGTTGAAGAGCAAACTCCTCAGCTCTTGAACCCCCCACAATGACCACAATCTCCGCGGGCGCGGAGTTCCGCGCCGCCGTCGCCGCCGAAACGCCGCTGCAGGTTCCGGGGGCGATCTGTGCGTATCACGCGATCCTGGCGGAGAAGACCGGCTTCAAGGCGATCTACCTTTCCGGCGGCGGCGTCGCCGCGGGCTCGCTCGGCGTCCCCGATCTCGGGATCACCACGCTGGACGACGTGCTGACCGACGTGCGCCGCATTACCGATGCCTGCTCGCTGCCGCTGCTGGTCGACGTCGATACGGGCTTCGGCGCCTCCGCGTTCAACATCGCCCGGACGGTCCGGTCGCTGGTCAGACTCGGCGCGGCGGCGCTGCACATCGAGGATCAGGTCGGCGCCAAGCGCTGCGGACACCGCCCGGGCAAGGAACTCGTGTCGCAAGCCGAGATGGTCGATCGCATCAAGGCCGCGGTCGACGCCCGGCCCGATCCCGCATTCGTCGTCATGGCGCGCACCGACGCGCTCGCGGTCGAAGGTCTGCAAGCCGCGATCGACCGCGCCGGCGCGTGCGTCGAGGCCGGCGCGGACATGATCTTCCCCGAAGCGATCACCGAGTTGGCCATGTACCGGCGTTTCGTCGACGCGGTGAAGGTGCCGGTGCTCGCCAACATCACCGAGTTCGGGGAGACGCCGCTGTTCACGCTCGCCGAGCTCAAGAGCGCGGGCCTGGCGGTTGCGCTCTACCCGCTGTCCGCGTTCCGGGCGATGAACGAGGCAGCGTTGAACGTTTATCGCACGTTGCGCCGCGACGGCACGCAGCAGGCGGCCGTCGACACCATGCAGACGCGGGCGGAGCTCTACGAATTTCTCGGCTACCATGCGTATGAAGCGAAGCTCGACGCGCTGTTTACGAAGGGAAAGATTTGATGACGACCGAAGCCTCCGCCGTTGCCGAACCCAAGCCCAAGAAATCCGTCGCGTTGTCCGGCGTCGCGGCCGGCAATACGGCCCTGTGCAGCGTCGGCCGCACCGGCAACGATCTGCACTATCGCGGCTACGACATCCTCGATATCGCCGATACCTGCGAGTTCGAGGAGATCGCGTACCTCCTGGTCCACGGCAAGCTGCCGACTGCGACCGAGCTTCGTGAATACAAGACCAGGCTCCAGGCGTTGCGTGCCATCCCGGACCCGGTGCGGGAAACGCTGGACCGCATCCCGGCCGCCGCGCATCCGATGGACGTCATGCGCACGGCGGTATCCGCGCTGGGCGCAGTGCTGCCGGAACGCGACGCGCACGACCCTGCCGGTGCCAGGGACGTCGCCGACCGGCTGATGGCGTCGCTGGGCTCGATGCTGCTCTACTGGCACCATTGGACGCGGAGCGGCAAGCGGATCGACGTCGAGACCGACGACGACTCGATCGGCGGCCATTTCCTGCACCTGCTGCACGGCAAGCCGCCCTCCTCGCTTGGGGTGCGCGCGATGCACACCTCACTCAACCTCTACGCCGAGCATGAGTTCAACGCGTCGACCTTCACCGCACGCGTGATCGCGGGCACCGGCTCGGACATCTATTCCGCGATTACCGGCGCGATCGGCGCGCTGCGCGGTCCGAAGCACGGCGGCGCGAACGAATTCTCGTTCGAAGTGCAGCAGCGCTACGCGACGCCCGACGAGGCGGAAAGCGACATCCGCAAGCGCGTCGCGGCCAAGGAAGTGATCATCGGCTTCGGGCACCCGGTTTATACGGTCAGCGATCCGCGCAACCGCGTGATCAAGGACCTCGCGCGCAAGCTCTCGATCGACGCCGGCGACATGAGCATGTTCTCGATCGCGGAGCGCATCGAAGCGGTGATGTCGGACACCAAGAAAATGTTCGCGAACCTCGACTGGTATTCGGCAGTGAGCTATCACATGCTGGGCGTTCCCACCGCGATGTTCACGCCGCTGTTCGTGATCTCGCGCACGTCCGGCTGGTCGGCGCACGTCATCGAGCAGCGCCAGGACGGCAAGATCATCCGGCCCTCGGCCAACTACACCGGGCCCGAGGATCAGCGCTTCGTGCCGTTGGCGGAACGGCGATGAGCCGCGCGGCGCTTTCCGGCGTGCTGCCTGCGCTGGCGTTTCTGGCCGGCGTCCTCGCGTGCATGCCCGCCACCGCCGCCGAGGAGGCCGACAGCATCAATGCGGTCGCCGCAGCGACGCACGAGGCGGTGCAGTGGCTCGACTCGCTCGATGCGCACCGTTATGGCGAGAGCTGGAGCGACGCCGCCGAGGTGATGCACGCGGGCCGTACGCAGGAGGACTGGGTGCGCGAGGTCGGGACGCCGCGCGAATCGCTCGGCAAGCCGCTGATGCGCGAGCTCGAGCATGCCGAGTATTCGACCCAGGTGCGCGGAGCGCCGGAGGGCAATTACGTCACCGCGGCGTACATCACGCAGTTCAGCAAGGCGCCGCCCGTCATCGAGACGATTCTTCTCACGCTCCAGGACGGCCGTTGGCGGATTGCCGGCTACAGCATCAATCTCGCCCCGGCGGCGACCGCGTCGCCGACCGTGCCGCAAGGTGCCGGCGCCGCGCCCGGACCGAAGACCAAGGAATGAACGTGTCCGCCCCGATCTCCAATGTGCGCCCCAAGGCGGATCAGGTCCTGGTCGACATCGCCGACTACGTCGCCGGGTACCAGGTGACCAACGAGGAAGCCTACGAAACCGCGCGGCTGTGCCTCATCGATACCCTGGGCTGCGGGCTGGAGGCGCTGTCCTATCCGGCGTGCACGAAGCTCTTGGGACCCATCGTCCCGGGCACGATCGTGCCCAACGGAGCGAAGGTGCCGGGCACGCAGTTCCAGCTCGACCCGGTACAGGCGGCGTTCAACATCGGCGCGATGATCCGCTGGCTCGATTTCAACGACACCTGGCTCGCCGCGGAATGGGGTCACCCTTCGGACAACCTGGGCGGCATCCTCGCGACCGCGGACTGGCTGTCACGCAACGCGACGGCTGCGGGCAGGAAACCGCCGACGATGCGCGACGTCCTGACCGCGATGATCAAGGCGCACGAGATCCAGGGCGTGATTGCGCTGG
>JBGPYP010000131.1:0-7266 GCA_041493285.1 Casimicrobiaceae bacterium | reverse complement strand
TGAAAAAGGTGAGCCCGATGGTCGCCATGAACAGCGTGATCGGCGGCTGATTGACCAGCGGTCGCAGGACGATGCGCTCGATCAGCAAGCCCAGCACAACCATCGCTGCAAGCGTGAGTGGCAGCGCCAGCCAGAAGTGGAAGCCGCGCTCGACCAGGCTCACGCAGGTCAGCGCTGCGAAGAACACCATTGCTCCCTGCGCGAAGTTGAACACGCCCGACGCTTTGTAGATCAGCACGAAGCCGATCGCCACCAGCGAGTACATGATTCCGGAGAGCAGGCCACCGATCAGGACTTCGAAGAAGAACTGCATGATCTATCGTTCCGGTCTTGTCGGATGCTTCGCGTGGTCGAGCCGGTCAGCCAGCGCCCAGGTACGCCCGGATGACGACGGGATCCGCGCGCACGTCGTCCGGCGTGCCTTCGGCGATCTTCTCGCCATGATCCAGCACGACGACATGGTTCGAGATGTCCATCACCACGCCCATGTCGTGCTCGATCAGCAGGACCGTCGTACCGAGTTGCTCGTTCACATCCAGGATGAAGCGGGACATGTCCTGTTTCTCTTCCACGTTCATCCCGGCCATCGGCTCGTCGAGCAGAAGCAGGATCGGCTCGGCGGCCAGCGCCCGCCCGAGCTCGACGCGTTTCTGCAGGCCATAAGGGAGGCGCCCGACCCGCACCTTGCGGATGTGCTGGATCTCGAGGAAGTCGATGATCTCCTCGACCTTGCGCCGGTTTTCCAGCTCCTCTCGCCGCGCCGGTCCCCAGAAGACGGCCTGCAGCAGGAAGTTCGTCTTCATTTTCAGATTGCGCCCGGTCATGATGTTGTCGAGCACCGTCATGCCCTTGAACAGGGCGATGTTCTGGAACGTGCGGGCGATGCCCTGCTCGGCCGCCTCGTGCGGGCGCATGTGGTGGTGTGTCCTGCCCAAAAAGGTCACCGTCCCGGTCTGCGGGCGGTACACGCCGTTGATGATGTTCAGCATCGAGCTTTTTCCCGCGCCGTTCGGGCCGATGATCGAGGAGATTTCGCCGCGATTCACGTGGAAGCCGACGCCGGTAATCGCCCGGACGCCGCCGAAGCGCAAATGAATATTCTCGACGCGAAGGAATGCGCCCTCCGCGCCCGCTCCCGTATCCAATTTGCGCTTGCGCATCTCTCCGAGCGCGAGCATCGCCTGGTCGCGCGTCGCAAACATATTCGCGCGAAACATCTCGCGTCCCGCGTGCTGGCGAATCGCCTCGCGCGTCTGCTCGCTGGCACCCACGCGCACGGTGCCGAGGCCGTGCGCGACGTTGGTCTGCTTACCGCGCGCCGCGAAGCGGTCCCACGCCTCCGGCGTGATGACGCAATCCGTGTAGTTGATCAGGAAGTACCAGCGCCGGCCCGTGGCCGCCAGCTGCCGGTCCGCCTCGTCGTAGAACGCGTCGACATCCGCCACATTGCTGAAGGTCTTGGTCGAAAAATCGACCTCCATCGTCTCCATGGCGTCGTGAAAGATGATCCGGTCCGGATTGCTCAGGTCGGCCATGATCGTTTCACCGGCAGGTAGGGCTTCGCCATCGGTTGCTCGCGCGCCCGGTTTCCGTCACGCCGCCTTGGCGAGAGGCAGCTGGCGGGCCACATCGCAGATTCTAAGGTCGGCCTTCACCATCCCGGTGCGGCCGTCCTCGAACTTGACCTGCGTCTCGATGTACTGCGAGGGCTTGCCCGAGTACAGGGCGTCGATCAACACCGCGTATTTCTCCGCGATGAAGCCGCGCCGAACCTTGCGCGTGCGCGTCAGTTCATCGTCGTCCGGGTCGAGCTCCTTGTGCAGGATAAGGAACCGCCGCACCTGCGAGTCGGCGAGCGAGCCCTCGTTTGCAAGCTCGGCGTTGACTTTCTCGACGCATTCGCGCACAAGCTCGTACACCTCGGGCTTGGCGGCAAGGTCGGTGTACCCCGCGTACGGAATGCCGCGGCGCTCGGCCCAGTTCCCTACTGATCCCATGTCGATGTTGATGAACGCGCAGACCTTGTCGCGCTGATTGCCGAATGCCACCGCCTCCCTGATGTGCGGGAAGAACTTGAGCTTGTTCTCGATGTAGTTGGGGGCGTACATCGCGCCGCTGACGAGCTTGCCGACGTCCTTGGCGCGGTCGATGATTTTGAGCTGGCCGCCCTCGTCAAAGAATCCGGCATCGCCGGTGTGGAAATAGCCCGCGGCATCGATCGATTCCGCGGTGGCGTCGGGCCGCTTGTAGTACTCCTTGAGCAGCATCGGGCCGCGGACGAGCACCTCGCCGTTGTCGGCGATCTTGATCTCTACACCCGGCGCCGCCTGTCCCACGGTGTCGAACTTCACCCCGCCGTCGGGCTGCAGGCAGACGTAGGCGCAGGTTTCGGTCGAGCCGTAGAGCTGCTTCAGATTGACGCCGATCGAACGGTAGAAGCGAAACAGATCCGGCCCGATCGCCGCGCCCGCGGTGTACGCGACGCGGATGCGGCTCATGCCGAGGACGTTGCGCAAGGGGCCGTATACCAGCAGGTTCCCGAGCGCGTATTGCAGGCGATCCCACGCGCCGACCGGCTTCCCGTCGAGGATGTCCGGCCCGCAGCGGCGCGCGACGGCCGTGAAGTGGCGGAACAGCCAGCGCTTGATTGCGCTCGCGTCCTCCATGCGGATCATCACCTGCGTGAGCAGGTTCTCGAAGACGCGTGGCGGCGCGAAGTAGTACGTCGGCCCGATCTCGCGCAGGTCGGTCATCACCGTCTCGCCGGATTCGGGGCAATTGATGCTGAAGCCCGCCACCAGCCACTGCGCATACGAGAACAGATGATCGCCCACCCATGCCATCGGCAGGTACGACAGAATGCTGTCGTGCGGCCCCAGCTTGTCGAAGCCGCAGCCGCCCTGCGCCGAGACGATGAACGCGTTGTGCGTAAGGCACACGCCCTTGGGCTTGCCGGTCGTTCCCGAGGTGTAGAGCATGATCGAGAGGTCGTCCGGACGGCCCTTGGCGACTTCCGCTTCGTAGAAGTCCGGATGCGCGCGGTCGAATTCGCGGCCGATTTCCAGCAGGCGCTCGAAGCTCGTCACGCCCTCGTAGTTGCGCAGGCCGCGCGGATCGTCATAGAAGATATGCTTCAGGGTCGGCACCTGCGGCGTCGCCTCGAGCACCTTGTCGACCTGCTCCTGGTCCTCGACCACCGCATAGGCGATCTCGGCGTTGTTGAGCACGTAGACGAATTCGGCGGTGGGCGCGTCCTGGTACATCGGAACCGGCACGCCGCCCAGCGCCTGCGCTGCGGTCATCGACCAATACAGCCGCGGCCGGTTGTCGCCGATGATCGCGAGGTGCATGCCGCGCTTGAATCCCTGCGCGGCGAGGCCGCAGGCGAGCGCGCGCACTTCGGCGGCGACCTGGGCCCACGTCCACGTCTGCCAGATGCCGAGATCCTTCTCGCGGGTCGCGGGACGAGCGCCGCGCTCGGCCGCATGCTTCTTAAGCAGCCGCGGAAAAGTCGTGCCGTCTGAATCGGGCCCGGACATCGTCGAAACCCCCTCCTGTCGTTGCCGGTGCGGTGCGCCGCGCTCGCGCGGGCCGCGTTCCACCGCGGGCGTCAATGATACCCGGCGTCCGCCCGGGCGCAACCGAGCGTCACCCTCGCACGTCCCCGGTTCATTGCGCCTTGATGCCCGCCGCCTTGATGACCTTCGCCGAATCGGCGATCTCGCCGTCGACGAACTGCCTGAACTCGGCGGGCGTCATCGGCATCGGCTCGGCACCGAGCGCGGCGAAGCGTTCCTTCACGTCGGCCGACTGCACGACCGTGCGCACGTCGCGGGCGATCTTGTCGACGATCTCGGCCGGCGTTCCGGCCGGCGCGAACATTCCCACCCAAAGCACATAATCGAACCCCGGCAGGCCGGCTTCGGCGATGGTCGGCACATTGGGCAGCACGCTCGAACGTTTGGCGGTGCTGACCGCAAGCGCCACGAGCTTGCCGTCGCGCACGAACGGCAGCGCAGCGGAAATCGGCGAAAAGAAGTAGGTGAGGCGTCCGGCGATGGTGTCGGTCAGCGCTTCGGGCGTGCCCTTGTACGGGATGTGCACGACGTCGATGCCGGCGGCGAGCTTGAACTTCTCGCCGTTGATGTGCGTCCCGCTGCCGGTTCCGGCCGAGCCGAAATTGAGCTGTCCCGGCTTCTGCTTCGCCTGCGCGATCAGATCCGCAACGCTCTTGAAGCCCGCGGCCGGCGCAACCACCAGCACGTTCGGCTGTCCGCCGAGCGGCACGACGTCGATGAAATCCTTGGTCGTGTCGTACGGCAGGCTGGAATAGATCGACGGGTTGTACGCCTGCGCCGCGGAATGCACGAGCAGCGTATAGCCGTCGGGCGCCGACTTGGCGACCACCGCCGCGCCGATCGTCCCGCCGGCGCCGGGGCGATTGTCGATCACGACCGGCTGATTCCACATCTCCGAGAGCTTCTGCCCGAACGTCCGCGCCAGGATGTCGGTCGCGCTGCCCGCGGTGAACGGCACCACGACGCGCACCGGCTTGTTCGGATACCCCTGGCCCATGGCGGCGGACGCCCAGAGGATCGGTATCGCCATCAACGCCGCAAATCGTCCAAGCTTCATCATCGTCTCCTGTAGGTACGAATTCATTCGCACGGCAACCGTTGCATGATCTGTCGCGGCCGAATGAATTCGGCCCTACAAACCATCGCCGACGGGCACGTTCTCGGGTGCGAGCTTCACGCCGGAGGCTTCGGCCTCCAGCACCAGAAGCTGCGCGAAATCCTGCTCGCTCATGCCGCGTCCGATCAGCGTCTGCAGGATATCGCGGGTGAGCGAGGCGAGCGGCATCGGCACCTCGTAGCGCCGCCCCGCGTCGAGCCCAAGATCGAGATCCTTGCGCAGCAGTTGCGGCGTGAACGTGACCTTGAAATCCAGATTGACGAACGCCGGCGTCTTGTAGCGCGAGAACGTCGAGCCCATCACGCTCTGGTTGATGAAGTCGAGGAACGCGTGCCGCGGCACGCCGGCCTTCTGCGCCAACACGGTGATCTCGGCGAGCGACTGCGTCACCACGCCGAGAAACACGTTGTGGCAGATCTTGACGATGCGCGCGAGCTCGCCTTCGCCGACGTAGCTCGCCGCCGGCGCGATCATCTTGAGATACGGCAGCGCTCTCTCGTACGCGGACTTCGGGCCCGAGCAGACGAACGACAGCCGGCCGGCCTTGATCACCTTGGCGTTGCCCGACACCGGTGCGGCGAGCAGCTCGACGCCGCGCTTGGCGAGCAGCGAGCGCAACTCCGCCGAGCCCTCGAGCGAGATCGACGAGCATTCGATCACCAGCTTCGGTACGCGAGATTTGTCCGACAGGAGTCCGGCGGGACCGGCGACGACCTCCTTCACGTCGTCCCAGGCCGACACCATGCAGAACACGACCTCGCAATCGGCAAGCTCGGGCAGCGACGCGGCGATCTTCGCGCCGTATGCGGTCAACGGCTCGGCCTTCGAGCGCGTGCGATTCCAGACCGTCAGATCGGCACCGGCCTTGGCAAGGCGTTCGGCCATCGCGTAGCCCATACGGCCGATGCCGATCCAGCCGATGCGCGCATGCGGCGCCGACGTTGTGTCCTTCGTTGCCATTACGACCCGGTGCCGAACGGCAGATCAATCGCGAACAGCCAGCGTCCATCGGCCTGGCCGCGCACCACCTCGACGCTCTGGCCCTCCATCTTCGTTGGCTTGCCGTCGCTGCCCGTCATCGTCAGCTGCCACTTGGCGGTCACGACCGCAAGATCACCCGACTGCGAGACCAGACGCGGTGAAATCGTCATCGTCGGCTTGCCCGCCAGGAAAGCGGCGAGTGCATCGCGGATCGCGGCGGTCCCGGCAACGAGCGTGCCGGGCGATGGCATCAGCGAAGCCTGCGGTTCGTACAGCGCCACAAGCGCGTCGAGATCGCCGGCATTAAGTGCCTCGGCAAACAGGCGGTCGACGTCCGTGGGCGATCTAGCATTCATGAGCCATGCTCCAGTCCGGTTTTCCGCCGGTTAAGGGGCGACGCGCAGCGGCGCCCGCTTCAACCGGCGGAGTTATGGCGGCGCGCTCCGCGCGCAGCTATAACAGTCAATAGGGATTCGCGATCGGCAGCTCTTGCGCGGGAAAGAGCGAAATGACCTTCGGCCCGCTCGGCGTCAGGACCACTTCCTCCTCGATGCGCGCCGCGGAAATGCCGTCCTTCGCGGGACAATACGTCTCGACCGCGAACACCATTCCGGCCTTCAATTCGATGGGCTCCTTGAGCGAGTTGAGCCGCGAGACCAGCGGCCGCTCGTGCAATCCGAGTCCCAGGCCGTGGCAGAAGTTCAAGCCGAAGGCCTCCATCTCGCTAGCGAAGCCGATCTCCTCGGCCTTGGGAAACGAGCGCGCGATCTTGTCCGTCGTGACCCCCGGTTTGAGCAGATCGATCGCGCGGTCCATCCACTCGCGCGCCTTCCGGTACGCATCGTGCTGGGCGGGCGTGGCCATGCCGACGTTGAACGTGCGGTAGTAGCAGGTGCGATAGCCCATGAACGACTGGATGACGTCGAAGAACGCCTGGTCGCCGGGGCGGATCAGACGGTCGGTGAAGTTGTGCGGGTGCGGACTGCAGCGTTCGCCCGAGATCGAGTTGATCCCCTCGACGCAGTCGCTGCCCATCTCGTACAGACGCGCGGTCGCGAGCGCGACGATCTGGCTTTCCTTGACCCCCGGCTTCAGCGCCTCGGCGATATCCTGATACACGCCGTCGACCATCGCCGCAGCCATGTTGAGCAGCGTCAGTTCGTCGATGTTCTTGACTTCGCGCGCCTCGAGCAGCGTCTGCTGGCCGTCGCGTATCTCGATGCCGAGCTTCTGCAATTCGAAGAGCATCGGCGGCTCGACCACGTCCAGACCCACCGGCATTTTGCCGACGCCCTCGGCGTCGAGCAGCGCCTTGATCTCGCGCGCGGCTTCACGGAAAAGCGCGCCGTCGCCGCCGACCGCGCCGCGCAAGCCCAGCAGCCCCGCGCGGCAGTGGTCGTGGTGCAGCCACGGCGCGTGCATCCGGTGGTGCTTCGCCGCGCTGCCGAAGTCCCAGATGTACGGATCGCCGTTGCCGGTCAGGAGCGCGTAGCGCGTGAGCTTGTCGCGCGCCCATTCGCCGATGACCGTGCTGGTGATGTAGCGGATGTTGTGCTGATCGAAGCAGAGCAGCGCCCCCAGTCCCGAGTG
>JBGPYP010000235.1:0-4231 GCA_041493285.1 Casimicrobiaceae bacterium | reverse complement strand
TTCAAGGCTGAGCAGAACGTGCTCCTCGAACTGGTCGATCCGTCTTACGTCACGACGACGCCGGGATGGGCGAAGGTCAGGCATCGCGACGGGCAGCTGGGCTTCGTTCGGATTCAGCAAGTCTGGGGCTTGTAGCCTCGGCTTTCCGTCGGGCCATTCAGGATGGACACCGTCGCGATCCTCGGCGCCGGAGCCTGGGGCACGGCGCTGGCCATCCACCTCGCCCGTGCCCGTTCGGCGCCGGCGATCCGGTTGTGGGCGCGCGACGCCGCGCAGGTGCAAGCGCTGATCGCGGCACGGGAAAACACGCGCTACCTTCCCGGCACTGCGCTGCCGTCGGCGATCGTGGTCACCGCGGAGCTTCAGGCGGCGCTTGCGGGCGCGACGCTGATTTTGGTCGCGACGCCCACCCGCGCGCTGCTCGAGGTCGTCGCTGCCGCGCGGCGCATCGCCGCGGCTCCCCTTTTCTGGCTGTGCAAGGGATTCGTTGCGACCGCTGCCGCGCCGGGCGTGGCGCTGGCGCATCGCATCGTCGGCGCAGCGTGGCCGGCGCCGGTCGGCGTCGTCTCGGGTCCCAGCTTCGCCGAGGAAGTTGTGCGTGGCTTGCCGACCGCGGTCACGGTCGCGGCGAGTGATCCGCGCGCCGCGGAGGATGTGGCACGGCGCCTGCGCGGCGAGACGTTCCGCGCCTATGTGAGCGACGACCTGACCGGCGTGGAGGTCGGCGGCGCGGTCAAGAACGTGCTCGCGATTGCCGCCGGCGCGAGCGACGGGCTCGGCTTCGGGCATAACGCCCGCGCCGCGCTGATCACGCGCGGCCTGGCGGAGACGGGCCGGCTCTCCGCCGCGCTCGGCGGCAAACGGGAGACCCTCATGGGCCTCGCGGGGCTGGGCGATCTCGTGCTGACCTGTACCGGCGACCTGTCGCGCAACCGCCGCATCGGGCTCGCGTTGGCGGAGGGGCGCCCGCTCCCCGCGATCCTCGCCGAACTGGGGCACGTCGCCGAAGGCGTCGGAGCCGCGCGCGACGTGCGCGTTCTGTGCCGCCAGCACGGCGTCGACATGCCGATCTGCGATGCCGTCTATCGCGTGCTCTACGAGGACCTGCCGCCGCGGCGCGCGGTCGAGGCGCTGCTCGGGCGCGAGCCCGGGCCGGAGTTTTATTAATGGAGGAAGCTCGATCATGCACCGTCGCTATCGCCGCGCCCGCACGGGTGGCGGCCTTTCGCTGATCGTGGCGAGCACACTTGCCGTCGCCGCACCGTCGTTCGATCCGCCGCCGACGCCTGCCCGCCCTGTCGTCGATACCGTTCACGGCGTCAAGCTCACCGATGTCTATCGCTGGCTCGAGGACGGCAAGAGCGCGGAAGTGCAGGCGTGGACGAAGCGCCAGCACGACGCGACGCTCGCTTGGCTCGAGGCGAACGCGCCGCCGGTCGCCGGCCTGCACGACGAGCTCGCCGCGTATTTCGATCGCGACATCACGCAGCCGCCGTTCTTCAAGAAGGGCCGCGAATTTTTCTATCGCACGCGCAAGGGCGAAGAGCAGGCCAAGGTGTACACGAGACTCGGCGAGCGCGAGCGGCTGCTGTTCGATCCGATCGCGCTCGACCCTTCGGGCAAGACCAGCGTCGGCGCGTTCGTCCTGAATCGCGACGCGAGCCGTGCCGCCGTTGCGACCTACAGCCGCGGCTCCGAGATTACCGACTACCGCGTCATCGACACCCGGACGGCCGAGCAGATCGGTCCGTTGCTGCCCGGGATCGGATCGTTTCATTGGGCGCGCGACGAGCGCTACGCGTTCGTGACGCCGCGCACGAAGGAGTCGATCGACCGGCAGGAGCCGCAGCGGTGCTATCGGCACCGGCTCGGCGACGACTCGAAGAGCGACGAGCTCCTGATCGCGATGACCGACGCCAAGGACTGGTGCTCGGTGTACGAGCCGGAGGAAGCCGAAGTCACGGTGTTCGAGACCGGCGACTTCTACTCGAACACCATCCGCATCCGGCCCGTGGGCTCGAGCGCCGAGCCCAAGACGATCTATTCGAGCAAAGAGTTCCGCGCCAGCGCCGACTTCCGCAAGGACCGGATCTACATCGTCACCAACGACCACGCGCCGAACTTCAAGCTGATGGCCGCGAGCTACGGCGCGCCGGAATTCGACCGCTGGCAGGTGCTCTGGCCCGAGCAGGAGACCGTGCTCGACGGTGTGGACGTCACGAGCGACTGGCTGCTCGTCCGCGACAAGAAGGACGTCCTCACGCGCGTCTGGGTGCACGACCGCTCGGGAAGACGCGTACGCGACCTCCCGCTCCCCGAGCTGGGTAATATCAGCGCCAGCGCCTACGACATCGACAAGAACGTCGTCTACGCCACGCTGTCGACATTCACGGCACCGGGGCGGCTCTACCAGATCGACGGCAAGACGCTCGCCTGGTCGCTGCTGTGGGAAGACAAGCCGCCGCTCGATACCTCCCAGATTGAATCGAAGCTCGTGTTCTACCCGTCGAAGGACGGGACGCGGGTTCCGATGTTCCTGTCGTATCGCAAGGGCCTTGTGCAGGACGGCTCGAACCCCGTGTTCCTGCACGGCTATGGCGGGTTCAACGTCGGCATCGGCCCGGATTACGTCCGCAGTTGGGCGACGTTCATCAACCGCGGCGGAGTTCTAGCCGACGCGGGCATCCGCGGCGGCGACGAATACGGGGAGCGCTGGCACGACGCGGCCAAGTTCGGCAACAAGCAGGCGAGCTTCGACGACTTCATCGCCGCCGCGGAATGGCTCGTGCGGGAAAAGTACACCACGCGTGACCGGTTGATGGTCGGCGGCGGCAGCAACGGCGGCCTCTTGATCGGTGCGATGCTCACGCAACGTCCGGATCTTTTTACTGCCGCGTTGTGCGCGGTGCCGCTGCTCGACATGGTGCGCTTCCACAAGTTCTTGATCGCGCGCTACTGGATCGCGGAGTACGGCGACCCGGACAAGGCCGAAGACTTCGTCTACCTGCTGCGCTATTCGCCCTACCAGAACATCCGCGAGGGCGTGAACCTGCCGCCGACACTCGTTACCGCCGGCGAGTACGACTCCCGCGTCGACCCTTTGCACGCCAAGAAATTCGTCGCTGCGGTCCAGAACCATCCGGGCCAGCTCGACCCATTCCTGCTGTACATGGACTTCGACAGCGGCCACGGTTACGGCAAGGCGAAGGAGCAGGTGATCCGCGACCGCGAGTACGAACTCCGTTTCATTTTCTCGCGGCTGGGGATGCGGTAGACCCGGCGAAGCCTCCCTGCCGCCACACCTCGTAAACCGCGATCGCGACCGCGTTCGAGAGATTGAGGCTGCGCACCGCCGGCCGCATCGGGAGGGAGAGCCTCGCGTCCGGCGCGAATCCGGCCAGGATCGCGGCCGGCAATCCCGACGTCTCGCAACCGAACACGAGCACGTCATCGGGCCGAAAGTCGCAATCGAAGAGCGAGCGCTGGCCCTTGGTCGTGAGCGCGTACCAGCGGCGCCCGCTGTTCGGGTCGACCGCGGCGCGGCACGCCTCCCAGTCGCGGTGCACGACCAGCCGCGTGTACTCGTGGTAGTCGAGCCCGGCGCGCTTCAACTCGCGATCATCGAGCCGGAAGCCCAGCGGCTCGACCAGATGCAGCTCGGCACCCGTGTTCGCAGCCAGGCGGATGACATTGCCCGTGTTGGGCGGGATCTCGGGGTGAACGAGAACGATCGCCACCATAAAGCGACGACTCAATCCGTGCGCGGCGGTAACGTTCGCGCGACGACCCAGTTTTCCACCCGCGTCGCGCCGGCACGCTTGAGCGTTCGCGCGAACTCTGCGAGCGACGCGCCGGTCGTCATCACGTCGTCGACGACCGCGACGGTGATTCCCTTGAGGTCGAGTTCGCACGCGAAAGCGCCGCGGACGTTCTTCGCTCGCTCGCTCCAGGGCAGCGCGGCCTGCGGCGGCGCGGCGCGGTCCCGATGCACACCACCGCGAACGAGGGGGATCCGCAGTTCCCGGGCGAGGACGCGGGCGATCTCGTAGGCCTGGTTGTAGCCGCGTTCGCGCTGGCGCTCGCGCGACAGCGGCAGTGCGATCAAACGCTCGGGAGCCGCGCCTGCGCGCCGCGCGCGCTCGGCACGGATCGCGTCCGCGCCCCATTCGGCGAGCGCCACGCGGCCGTGGTACTTGAACGCATGCATGAGCCGGTCGACCGGGAACGCGTA
>JBGPYP010000065.1:0-10579 GCA_041493285.1 Casimicrobiaceae bacterium | reverse complement strand
GGCCAAGCTGGACGTAGCCAATACTCAACAATAAGGAAACACCATGACCAAATCCGAGTTGATCGCAAAGCTGGCGGGACGCTATCCGCAGCTGGTGGCGAAGGATGCGGAGCTCGCGGTGAAGATGATCCTCGACGCCATGGCTGAGAGCCTGGCCAAGGGCGAGAGGATCGAGATCCGCGGCTTCGGCAGCTTCGGGCTCAACTACCGGCCGCCGCGGACCGGACGCAATCCCAAGTCCGGTGAGCGGGTCCAAGTGCCGGAAAAGCACGTCCCGCACTTCAAGGCCGGCAAGGAATTGCGCGAACGCGTCGACTTCAAGAAGAACTAAGGAACCTCTGAATAAGCCCCACGCGGATTGCGTTGCTGGCAAAATGCGGATGAATGCGAGGCGCGCGACGACGGTCGTAGCTAGGGCTACGATGCCGAGGAGCGCGGCGAAGCAGGCGCCGCATTTTCCCGCAACCCGGATGGGACGGGGCTCATTGGCCACTGAGCGGGCGATCTGCTTTGTCGCTTCGTTCGCAAGAGGAGGCCGAGCCCTTTGCATCACCTCGCTTCGCGCAGCTCATCCCGGAAAGCGTCCGTCGCAACCGTGCGGGACTTGTTCAGAGGTTCCCTAGGCCAAGCTGCTGCGCTTGGCATAGCTTTGTTGCTCGGCCGCTCGCAATCCTCATGTACTAAACGGTACACTCCGGTTGCTCGCGTCCTCGCGCCTCGCTCTGCCTGCGCTCGCGACGCTTGGCCTCAGCACTCTGCCCGGAAAAGAGCGCTGGAATCCAGCGGGACGCGATGAACGACACGGCTCCCACCCTCGCAGTCGCCGGGCATGGCAGCCTTTACAATCACCTCGAGCCGGAGCTTCTGCGCCGCGACATCGTCCTCGATACCGCACAGGAGAGCGCGCTCGAGCGCCTGCAGCGTTTGCACGACGAGCTCATCGCGTTCAAGAAGGCGCGCCGCTCGCTGCTCCGCTGGCTCAATCCGCCGCCGCCGCCGCGCGGCGTGTATTTCTGGGGCCGAGTCGGTCGCGGCAAGAGCTTCCTGATGGACGCCTTCTACGCTGCCTTGCCGTACCGTCGCAAGACGCGGGTTCATTTTCACGCCTTCATGCGCGCCGTGCACGAGGAGCTGAAAACGCTCAAGCGCGAGGAGGATCCGCTCTCCACGGTGGCCGCGCACATCGCCCGCCGCTACCGCGTGGTCTGCTTCGACGAGTTCCACGTCTCGGACGTCGCCGACGCGATGATCCTCGGCCGGCTGCTCAGCGCGCTATTCGGCCACGGGGTCGTGTTCGTGATGACCTCGAACTACCGGCCCGACGATCTTTATCCCAACGGGCTGCAGCGCCAGAACCTGCTGCCGACGATCGCGCTCCTCAAGCAATGGCTGGACGCGATCGAGATCGACGGCGGCACCGACTATCGTCTGCGCGAGCTCGAGCACGCCGAGTGCTACTACACGCCGCTCTTCGACGCGATCGACGCGGAGCTCGCCGCGCGCTTCGAGTGGATGCGGCCCTGGCCGGACGAGGACCCCCGGCTTGCGATCGAAGGCCGCACGCTCAAGGCGCGAGCGCGCGCCGGCAGCCTGGTCTGGTTCGACTTCACGACGCTGTGCGACGGCCCGCGCTCCCAGCTCGACTACCTCGAGCTCGCCCGGCGCTTCGCCGTCGTCATCGTCTCGGGCGTGCCCTACCTCCCGCCCGACATGGGCAATGCCGCGCGCCGCTTTACGTGGCTCGTCGACGTGCTCTACGATCATCGGGTAAAGTTGCTGTTGTCGGCGGCGGTCCCGGCCGAGGAGCTATACCGCGAAGGACCGAACAGTCAAGACTTCCCGCGCACCGTGAGTCGCCTGATCGAGATGCGCACCCGAGAATATATGGCGTTGCCGCACCAGGCGGGCGAGCCGCCCCAGCCAACGCCGTCCTGAGGAGGACCAGAGCCCATGCACCGTTTCAAGGCCTACCGCACGTTCGAGGACGACAAAGTCGTGTCCAGCCGCTTTGTCGAGATGACCGAGGACGAGCTCGATCCGGGCGACGTCATCGTCCGCACCAAATACTCCACGATCAACTACAAGGACGCGCTGTCGTACAACGGCACCGGCCGGATCATGCGCAAGTTTCCGACGGTGGGCGGCATCGACATGGCCGGGACCGTGGAAGCTTCTGCTGACACCCGGTTCAAGCGCGGCGACAAGGTGATCGTCCATGCCTACGACTTCGGCGTGGCGCACGACGGCGGCTACGCGGAATACGCCCGCGTTCCCGCCGACTGGGTCGTGCGCCGCCCCGAGAGCATGACCGCGTTCGACGCGATGACGCTGGGCACGGCGGGCTTCACCGCGGCGCAGGCGATCATGCTGATGGAGTACAACGGCCTGAAGCCGGAAAACGGCCCGGTGGCCGTGACTGGGGCGACCGGCGGGGTGGGCAGCGTCGCGATCGAAATCCTCACCAAGATCGGCTATCACGTGGTCGCGATCACCGGCAAGGAAGAGGGGAGCGCGTATCTCCGCGGCTTGGGCGCAAAGGAGGTACGTCTGCGGCAATCGATCGACCTCGCCAACATCCGTCCGCTCGACAAGGCGATCTGGGCCGGCGCGGTCGACAATCTCGGCGGTGATTTGCTCGCGTGGCTCCTCTCGACGATGAAGATCGGCGGCACCATAGCGTCGGTCGGGCTCGCGGCCAGCTCCAAGCTCAACACCACGGTCCTGCCGTTCATCCTGCGCGGCGTCCAGCTCCTAGGTGTCGACAGCGCCAACTGCCCGATGGATCTGCGCCAGGCGATCTGGAACAAGCTCGCGGTCGCCTGGCGGCCCGACCGCGTCCACGATCAGGTGCGCACGATCGATTTCGACGACCTCCCGACGCATTTCGACGCGTACTTGAAGGGCCTGGTGCGAGGCCGGACCGTGGTGCGCATCGGCGCGGACAGCCATCCCTAGCGGTGCGAGCCCGTGGCGAGTCGACACAGCGGCCGACAGGTGACGGATGCTTGTCCGCTACGCGCTCAAGGAGGCCGCCGCGACGGAATCCCGGTCTGCAAAAGCTTGATCCTGGGCAAGTCGCGTCGCGCGGCCCTGGGTTAACGTCTGCGTCACCCGCCGGGCGAGGAGGACTGCGTGCCGACATACGTCGAGACCCACCATCGATCACTGCACGAGCGCGAGGCTTTCTGGCGCGAGCAGGCCGCGCTCATCGACTGGCAGACGCCGTTCGGACGCGTGCTCGACTACAGCCGGCCGCCGTTCGCGTGCTGGTTCGTCGGCGGCCGGACCAACCTGTGCCACAACGCGGTCGATCGGCACCTCGCCGCGCGCGGCGATCAGCCGGCGCTGATCTATATCTCGACCGAGACCGGAGAGCGGCGCACCTACACGTACCGCCAACTCTCCGACGAGGTGAATACCTTCGCCGCGATCCTGATCGCGCAGGGTGTCGGCCACGGCGATCGGGTGCTGATCTACATGCCGATGATCGCCGAGGCGGTGTTCGCGATGCTGGCGACGGTCCGGATCGGCGCGATCCACTCGGTGGTGTTCGGGGGCTTCGCCGCGGCGAGCCTCGCCACGCGCATCGACGACGCCCGGCCGAAGGTCATGATCACGGCGGACGCCGGCATGCGCGGCGGTAAGACCGTACCCTACAAGCACCTCGTCGACGAGGCGCTGCAACTGGCCAAGTACCCTCCGGGCAAGGTCGTCATCGTCGACCGCAAGCTCGATCCCGGCCTGGCGCGCGTCGCCGGCCGCGACCTCGACTACGCGACCCTCGCCACTGCGCACGCCGGTGCGAGCGTGCCCTGTGCGTGGCTCGAAGCCTCCGAGCCTTCCTACATCCTGTACACGTCGGGAACCACGGGCAAGCCCAAGGGCGTACAACGCGACACCGGCGGCTACGCGGTGGCACTCGCCGCGTCGATGCGCGACATCTTCTGCCTGGCCCCCGGCGAGACGATGCTCACGACCAGCGACATCGGCTGGGTCGTCGGGCACTCGTACATCGTCTACGCGCCGCTTATCAACGGCTCGACGACGATCATGTACGAGGGCCTGCCGATTCGCCCCGACCCCGGGATCTGGTGGCAGATCGTCGCCGAGCACAAGGTGCGCACGATGTTCAGCTCGCCAACCGCGATCCGCGTGCTCAAGAAGCAGGATCCGGCGTACATGAAGAAGTACGACCTCTCGCGCTTACGTTATCTGTTTCTCGCCGGCGAGCCGCTCGACGAGCCGACCGCGCGCTGGGCCTCCGAATCGCTCGGGGTCCCGATCGTCGATCACTATTGGCAGACGGAAAGCGGTTGGCCGATTCTCTCCGCGCAGCCGGGCATCGAGGACACGCCGCGCAAGTTCGGAAGCCCGTCTTTCCCGGTCTGCGGCTACGATGTCAGGCTGCTGCACGAGGTCACGGGCGCGGAGGTCGGGACGGACGAGAAAGGCGTGGTGGTGATCGTGCCGCCGTTGCCGCCGGGGTGCATGACGACCGTCTGGGGTGATGACGAGCGCTTCGTGAAGACGTATTTCACCACCATCCCGGGCCGCGAGGTGTACTCCACCTTCGACTGGGCCACCCGCGACGCGGACGGCTACTACTTCGTCCTGGGCCGCACCGACGACGTGATCAACGTGGCCGGGCATCGTCTGGGAACGCGCGAAATCGAGGAGGCGGTGCAGGCGCACGCCGGGATCGCCGAGGTGGCGGTGGTCGGCGTCGCCGATCAGCTCAAGGGCCAGATCCCCGTCGCCTTCGCCGTCGTCAAGGACCCGGCGCGCGTCGCGACCGCCGAAGGCGTCGCCCAACTGCGCCGCGAAGTGATGGATACGGTCGACCGCGAGCTGGGCGCGATCGCCCGCCCCGGCGAGGTGCATTTCGTGACGATGTTGCCGAAGACGCGCTCGGGAAAGCTTTTGCGCCGCTCGATCCAGGCGCTGGCGGAGGGCCGCGATCCGGGCGACCTCACCACGATCGAAGACCCGGGCGCGCTCGAGCAGATCCGGCAGGCATTGGCGGGGACCGATTCGCGGTAAAATATACCTTTCCCGCACGATCCCCCGTCTTTGTCGACCGTCGCTTCCGCGGCCCCGCCGCACGTTCCGCTCGCGCTCGTTACCCGAGGTGACGCTACCGACGCCGTCCACTATGGATCCGTCGCCGTCGTCGATCGCGACGGGCGGTTGCTTTTTGCGGCGGGCGATCCGCACTACCTCACGACGACCCGAAGCGCGCTGAAGCCGTTGCAGGCGTTGCCCTTCGTCGCGCGCGGCGGCGTCGAGCGTTTCGGGTACAACCAGGCGCAGGTCGCGCTCCTGTGCGCGAGTCACTCCGGCGAGCCGCGTCATGTCGACGCGGTTGCCGCGATGCTCGAGCGCGCGGGCTGCGCGCCCGATGAGCTGCAGTGCGGCGTCCATCCGCCGCTTTTCTACGCCGTACGCGAAGAGCTGCCGCCGGCGGGCGTGCGGTTCACGCCGCTGCAGAACAACTGCTCCGGGAAGCATAGCGGCATGCTCGCGTACTGCCGGCTCTGCGGGCTCCCGTCCGCGTCGTATCTCGATTTCGACCACCCGCTGCAGCAGGCGATCCGCGCCGCGGTCGCGCACCTGACCGGCGTGCCCGAAAAAGCGCTCGTCGCCGGCATCGACGGCTGCTCGGCGCCCAACTACGCCGTCCCGCTCGATCGCCTGGCGTACGCCTTCGCACGACTCGCGACCGTCGCCGACGACGAGCGCTACGGCGCGGCGCCGGCGAAGCTCGCCGCCGCGATGACCGCGCACCCGGAGATGGTCTCAGGCGAGGGTCGCAACGACTTGACCCTGATGCGCGCCGGCGGTGGCGACTGGGTGACTAAGGTCGGCGCCGAAGGTGTCCAGGCGGTCGGTGTGCGCAGCAAAGGCTGGGGCATTGCGCTCAAGGTCGTCGATGGCAACGCGCGCGGCCTGCATCCGGCGACGGTGGCGGTTCTCGACCAGCTCGGCCTCCTCGACGCTGCCCGGCGGGCGGCGCTGGAACCCTGGCGCGAACCCGCGATTCGCAACTGCCGGGGCCTGACGACCGGGTGCGTGCAGGCGGCGGTCGCGCTGGAGCGCCGGGCCTGACCGGCGCCGACGGTAAACCCTGTCCGGAACTGAACTTCCCGGGCGGCAGGCGGTCCAGAGCACAGGCATTGTGCGGCATGGCCGCCGCGAGCGCCCCGTACGGCTCGGCTATACTGCCGGCGGGTGCCGCGCCCACCTGACCGGGTGTGGCGATAACAACAGATGACTCAAGGGCGGCCCGCGGATGGGTGACCGCGAAGTAGATCAGCAGCTCGTCGAGCGGGCGCAACGGGGCGACAAGCGAGCTTTCGAGCTGCTGGTTCTGAAGTACCAGCGCAAGCTGGCGAGGCTGTTGTCGCGGCTGGTGCGCGACGCCGGGGAAGTCGAGGACGTGACGCAGGAGGCGTTCATCAAGGCCTACCGTGCGCTGCCGAGCTTTCGCGGGGACAGTGCTTTTTACACTTGGCTTTACCGGATCGCGATCAACACGGCCAAGAATTACCTGGTCGCGATCGGGCGGCGGGCGCCGACTTCGACCGGTTTCGACCACGAGGAGGCGGAAAACTTCGAGGACGCCGAGCAGCTGCGCGACTCGAATACGCCGGAGAACGAGCTGCTGGGCAGAGAACTCGCGACCACGGTCAACAAGGCGATGGACGCGCTGCCCGATGATCTGCGTACGGCGATCACGCTGCGCGAGATCGAGGGTTTGAGCTACGAAGAGATTGCCAACGTGATGAATTGTCCGATTGGCACGGTGCGCTCCCGGATCTTTCGGGCGCGCGAAGCGATCGCGGCGGAGCTGCGGCCGCTGTTGGGGACCGACAAGGACCGGAGATGGTAATGGGCAAGTACCCGGCTGTGCCGGACGGGGATCACCCCGCTCGGCCGACGGCTCAGTTGACGGAAGTAACGCCGGAGGAAGTCTCTTTGCTGGTGGATGGCGAACTCGACGCGGATCGCGTCGAGCGCGTTTGCCGCGGCTTGCGCGAGCCGACCGCGGTGGCAACGTGGGTCTGCTACCACGTCATCGGCGATTCGCTGCGTGGACAATGCGCGCTGACCCCCGGCTTCGGGGGGCGGTTCTCGGCAAAGCTCGCCGCCGAACCGACGGTGTTGGCGCCGCCTCGAACGCGGCCGGCACCGGCTGCGCTCGCCTTGGCGGTCGCGGCGACCGTCGCTGCGGTCGGCGTGGTCGGCTGGGTCGCGCTGACGACGATGCCCGTGCCGCCGGAGGCGATCGCGACTGCGCAACAGGCCG
This sequence comes from Casimicrobiaceae bacterium, assembly GCA_041493285.1. GTDB lineage: Bacteria > Pseudomonadota > Gammaproteobacteria > Burkholderiales > Casimicrobiaceae > PALSA-1003. Next base: position 3,273 of record JBGPYP010000065.1, on the reverse strand, counting down.
GTGCCATACGCCCGGCCGACGCGCGCCGCCCGGTCGTCAACGAATATCTACTGGCGCACCAGGAGTACTCGCCGACGACGGCAATCCAGGGCGTGCGCCCGTACCTTCGCGCTGTCGCCGCCGACGAGCAGGATGCGTCGCGGTAGGGCCTTCCGACCGACCGCGTCGGCGCGGCTCGCCTGGCTCGGCTCGTGCGCGGGGCTTGCCGTCATCGCGCTGCTGCCGGCGCGTGCCGCGGCGGCGGAGGACGCCGCCGAGTGGTTGCAGCGCGCCGCGGTCGCGGCGCGGCAGCAGAACTATGCGGGCACGCTGGTCTATCAGCACGGCGGCCGGGTCGAGACCTCGCGCCTGGCGCACATGGTCGACGAGAAGGGCGAGCACGAGAAGCTCGTCAACCTCGACGGCCCGGCGCGCGAAGTCATCCGCAACAACGAGCAGGTCCGCTGCTACTACCCCGACGCGAAGATCATCCGGGTCGAGCCGCGGACCTACCGCAACGCGTTCCCGTCGCTGTTGCCGCAACAGCTCGATACGCTGGCCGTGTACTACTTTTTCCGCAAGGCCGAGATCGCGCGCATCGCGGGCGTCGAGACGCAGGCGATCCTGTTCGAGCCCAAGGACGGGATGCGCTATGGCCACAAGCTGTGGGCCGACCTGACCTCGGGCCTGCTGCTCAAGGCGCAGCTCTTAAACGAGCGCAACGTTCCCATCGAGCAATTCGCCTTCACCGACATCCAGATCGGCATCAAGATCGAGCGCGAAACCGTCCGGCCGACCTTCATGCCGCCACCTGCCGATTGGCAGATGCGCGAGTCCCTCCCCGGCGATGTCGTGCAGCAGGACACCGGCTGGACGGTCAAGGAGCTGCCGCCGGGCTTCGCCAAGATCGTCGAGGGCTATCGCACGCTGCGCGGCAAGGTCGGGCCGGTTGCCCATCTCGTGTATTCCGATGGTCTGGTCGCAGTCTCGGTGTTCGTCGAGCCGACGCCCCAGGTGCCGCAACCGATCGGCCTGTCGCAGCAGGGCGGCATCAACGTTTACAGCCGCCAGCTCGACGATCACCACCTGGTGACCGTCCTGGGCGAGACGCCCGGCACGACGGTCCGGCAGATCGCCTACTCCGTTGCGCACCGCTAAACGGCGCAACGGCGGCGGGCTCCACCGCACGTTTTACCGCACGCACACGACAGGGGAACGCAGTATGAATCTTCGCATCTGGACGGTCGTCGGCGCGTTGCTCAGCGCGGTTTCGTTCGCGCCGGCGACCGCGGCCCAATCGAGCCGCGGGCTGCCGGACTTCACCGAGCTCTACGAGCAGCAGGGCCCGGCGGTCGTCAGCATCGACGTCACGCAAACGGTCAAGCGCTCGCAGTTTCCCGAGCTGTCCGAAGACGATCCATTCTACGAATTCTTCCGCCGCTTCGGCCAGGTTCCGCGCGGCCGCGAGCGCCAGCGCGACCTCGAGCAGCAGTCCGTGGGATCGGGGTTCATCCTCTCTTCCGACGGGTATATCCTGACCAATTCCCACGTTGTCGACGACGCGAGCGAGGTCATGGTCAAGCTCAGCGACAAGCGCGAATTCAGGGCCAAGGTCATCGGTGTCGACAAGCGCACCGACGTCGCGGTACTGAAGATCGAAGCATCCGGGCTTGCCAAGGTCACGATCGGGGATCCGGAAAAGCTCAAGGTCGGCGAGTGGGTCGCGGCGATCGGCAAGCCGTTCGGGCTGGAAAACACGATCACCGCCGGCATCGTCAGCGCCAAGGGCCGCGACCTGCCCAACGAGAACCTGATACCGTATATTCAGACCGACGTGCCGATCAACCCCGGCAACTCGGGCGGGCCGCTATTCAACATGAAGGGCGAGGTCATCGGCATCAATTCGCTGATCTACAGCCGCACCGGCGGCTACATGGGGCTCGCGTTCGCGATCCCCATCGACGTTGCGATGAGCGCAGTCAAGCAGATCCAGGAGAAGGGGCGCGTTACGCGCGGCCGGATTGGCGTGCAGATCCAGGAAGTGAGCAAGGAGACTGCCGACGCGTTCGGTCTCTCCAAGGCCGGCGGAGCGCTCGTGAACTCGGTCGAGAAGGGTGGCCCCGCCGAGAAGGGCGGCGTCGAATCGGGCGACATCATCCTCAAGGTGGACGGCAGGGCCGTCAATTCGTCCTCCGAATTGCCACGCATCATCACGCAGATCAAGCCGGGCACCAAGATCGTGCTGCAGGTCTGGCGCAAGGGTGCGACCAAGGACGTGGCGGTGACGATCGCCGAGTTGAAGGACGACGAAGCGCCTCGTTCCGCACGGAAGAGCGCGCCGAGCAAGGAGAAGGCCAAGCCGAATCGCATGGGGCTCGTGCTCTCCGATCTGACCGACGACCAGAGGAAAGAGCTCGAGGTGAAGAACGGCGTGCTCATCGAGGACATTACCGGCAGCGCGCGGGGCAACATCCAGGCCGGCGATGTGATTCTGGCGGTGATCAGCAAGGGCGCGACCATCGACGCCAGGAGCGCTGAGCAGCTCAACGCACTCATCGCCAAGCTGGAAAAGGGCGCAGCGGTGACATTCCTGCTCCGCCGCGGCGACGCGCAGTTCTACTCGAGCGTGAAGGTCGGCAACGGCGCGGAGCAGTAACAAACATCCGGTGCGGCTGACGCTGCTCGTCCGCGCCTATTGCCATCTCTGCGACGAGATGCGCGAGACGGTCGCATCGCTGCTCGCGGCGGCCGGCGGTGCGCTCCAGGAGATCGACGTCGACACGGACCCCGCGCTGGAAGCGCGCTGGGGCGAGCGCGTGCCTGTGCTACTCGACGGAGAGCGCGAGCTCTGTCACTACCGCGTCGATCGCGCCGCGCTCACCGCATATCTGGCGGGCGTGGCGCGCTGAAGCTGTCTATCGCTTGTCTCAGGTCGTCGTCGGTGCCGCAGGTTTCATCCCGAAGCCGAGGTAGAGCGCGACGACCGCAAAAACGACATGGAGTACCGAGTCCGCGGCGTTGTTAGCCACGATGCCGAGCAGCGGTTGGTCACCGGAGAAGAACCCCAGCGCCGCAACCAGGCCGTAGATCACGCCGAACACCTGGAAGAAGATGCGCGAGTTTTTTTCGCTGGTAACGCCGGCGATAATTGCGACCACGCCCGTCGCGAGGTGAACGAAGTTGTGCGCGGGATTGACGTCGAAGATGCCGAGCAACTTCCCGCCGGGGTTGACCGCGGGAACCCACCCCAGCGCACCGACGACGACAAACACGATACCGAAGATCACGGCAATC
>JBGPYP010000196.1:0-5030 GCA_041493285.1 Casimicrobiaceae bacterium | reverse complement strand
CGCATGATTGCCACAGCGTCGGACGGTACGTTTCCAAATCGGAATTAAGGGGCAAGTTGTGGACCCGTTGAGCGTCAAGCGTCGCCTGACATGCATCCTCGCTGCCGATGCCGTTGGGTACAGCAGCCAGATGGCGCAGGACGAGGAAGGTACGGTTCGCGTGCTCTCCGCGCACCGGGCTGTCATCGACGGGATCATCGCTTTCCACGGCGGTCGCATTATCAGCACGGCGGGCGACTCGGTGCTTGCCGAATTCTCGAGCGCCGTCGAGGCCGTGCGTTGCGCGGTTGAGATCCAGGAGGCGCTCAAGACGCGCAACGATTCGCTGCCTGAGGTCAGCCGGATGCAATTTCGCGTCGGGGTCAACCTGGGCGATGTCGTAGTCAAGAACGACGACCTGCTCGGCGACGGTGTTAACGTCGCCGCGCGCCTCGAGACCATTGCCGAGCCCGGCGGCATCTGCATTTCGTCGAGCGTCTACGACCAGATCACCGGCAAGCTCGACCTCGGCTTTCAGGACATCGGCGAGCAGACCCTCAAGAACATCTCGCGGCCGATCCACGCCTATCGCGTGTCTGGCACCGCGGTGCCAGGACGTCCTGCGCCACCGGTGCGCTCGGCGACGCCGAATCGAAGACGCATTCCATGGGCGATCGGCGCGGTTGGCGTGGCGGTGATTGCGGTAGGGGTTGCGTGGCAGACCGGATGGTTGCGAGTCGGTTCCGGCGACAGCGGGAGCCAGACGAAGACCGCTGCGCCTGCGGTGGCGCCACCGGCCAGCGCGCCGGCGCAGAACAGTGTGGTGGCAGCCGCTCCCGCGGACGCAGATGCGCAGCGCCTGCGCTCCGAAGCCGAGGCACTCAAACGAAAAGTCGAGGCCGAGCTTGCGCGAGCGCGCACCGACGCGGACGCGAGTCGCGCCACTAGGCAAAAAGCGGACTCCGAGGCCGCAGCAACGCGGATCCGTGCACAGGCCGAGGCCGACGCGGCCCGCATCCGCAGCGAAGCCGAGACGGCAGCAGCGCGCGCGAAAACTGACGCGGAGGCACAAATGGCCAAGGCCGCACAGGCGGCCCGAAAAGCGGATACCAAATCCGGCGAGGCGACCGCGGTCGCGACGTTGCCGGCGCAGGGGTCGGAGAAAACCCTCGCGCCGGCGGGCGCGACAGTCAACGCCGCCCGCTTCGACGGCAACTGGAACGTTACGGTTGTGTGCGCGAAGACCCCGGACGGCGCGTTGGGTTACACGCTTGAATTTGTCGCGCAGGTCAAGGACGGCTTTCTGCGCGGCGATCAGGGCACTGAGGGCAGCTCAGGCTGGCTGAGGCTCGAAGGACCCATACAACCGGATGGCAGCGCAAGGCTCGACGCACGCGGCATAACGGGTGACCCCAAGTACAATGTGAAGGCAGTTGCCAAGGGTGCTCCGTATTCCTATCACGTTGCGGCGCGATTTTTGGGCTCCAGTGGAACCGGCAACCGTTTGGAACTTCGGGCCTGCGACCTGCGTTTCGCAAAACAGTGAACGCGGCGGTGCGCGTAGCTTCGCGGCAAGATCGACCTAAGACATGATCGCCGTCGCGAGCAGCGCGTGGGCGCGCCGTCGACTTCGCCAGCCGCCAGCGGCCCGGGCTGTCGCAACCCCGCGGATCGTGCTACTTTCCACGCATCCGAACTTCCGGCGGACGCCATGCCCTCATTCGACATCGTCTCCGAAATCAACCAGGTCGAAGTCCGCAACGCGCTCGACCAGGCGAACCGGGAAATCTCCACCCGGTTCGATTTCAAGGGCTCGGACGCGCGCGTCGAGCACAAGGACAAAGAGCTGACGCTCTACGCCGACGACGATTTCAAGCTCAAGCAGGTGACCGACGTCCTGCTCGGGAAGCTGACCAAGCGCGGCGTCGATGTGCGCGCGCTCAAGTTCGGCGACGTCGAGAAGGTCAGCGGCGACAAGGTCAAGCAGGTCGTGACGCTTCGCGTCGGGATCGAGCAGGAACTGGCGAAAAAGATCGTCAAGCAGCTCAAGGACAGCAAATTGAAGGTCCAGGCGAGCATCCAGGGCGACGCGGTGCGGGTCTCGGGCGCGAAGAAAGACGAGCTGCAAAGCGCGATCGCGCTGGTGAAGAAGACCGTCACCGACTTCCCGGTGCAATTCGGTAACTTCCGGGACTAGCAAGAATTCCCGAAGTTTCCTTGCTCCCGGAAAAACTGCTCGCCGGCCCCGTTGCCCTGCGTCGTTTCACCGCGGCCGACGCGCCGCGGGTGCAGTTGCTCGCGGGCGAGCGCGAGGTCGCGGAGACGACCGCCGTGATTCCGCATCCGTATCCCGACGGAGCGGCCGCTGCGTGGATCGCGACCCACGACTTGGCGCGCACCGCGGGCACCGAATACAGCTACGCGATCACGGTAACCGGCGACGGGTCGTTGGTGGGCGCGATCGGCCTGCGCCCGGGTCCGAGCGAGCACGAGAACATCGGCTATTGGGTCGGGCGTCCCTACTGGAATCGCGGCTACGCGACCGCGGCGGCGCAGACCGTTATCGTGCTCGCATTCGACTTTCTCGATCTCGATGAGCTGACCGCCTCGCATCTTGCGCGCAATCCCGCCTCGCGCCGGGTGATGGAGAAATGCGGGATGCGCCTGCTCCGGACCGAGCCGCGGGATCATCGCGGCGCGAAGGAGAATTTCTGCGTCCGCAGCATCACTCGCGACGCGTGGGCGGACGCCATCGGCGAGTGACGGGCCGTTTGCGGCCTCCTTGAAAGGACATCTTGAAGAAGCCGTCTCGCGTGTCGGCCGCTGCGCCGACTGTTGCGGCCATCACGCATGTCGAGAGATAACCGTCGCGTCGGCCGCAGCGCATCCGCCTCCGCGGTCGGATCCCCACGCCCTTCCGGCGCGGGGCCCCTCCTCCACGCTTCGGCGTCGCCCACGCGCGATCCCCACGCTGCGCGTGGGGCGACCGGCAAGGCGGAGCGAGGCTCCACGAGCGAATGCGAGTGGAGGCGACCCGAGCCGGGCGCATGGGCCGACAGCGCGACGCGAGATTTTCGCGCGCCAGTCGTGCAGGCCCCTCGCCGCGGGCTCGCGTCGCTACACGAGATCGGCGAGCAAGGCGTTGCGCGTCGCGTCAGGAATGGGAGTGAGCGTCGCGGCGTAGGCGGGATGGTCTACGCCGATCGCCAGCGCGGCACCCGCTTTCAGCGCCGCGATCATCGGCGGCGTTAGCTCGAAACGCAGAAAATGCACCGCTGACGTCTTCTCGTTGTTCTCGCGCTCGAGGTCCTCGTCGGCGATCGCATAAACGTGCGCCTGCCCCTCGACCTGCACCCACGTCCGATCCTCGATTCCCTTGAGCCCGGCCAGTGCCCGCTTGCGGTCTTCGACATCCTCATACTCGACCTGCATCGTCGCCTTCCAATTTCGTCCGTCGGGGACCAGCGGGTTGTAGGTGTCGAGTTCGCCCTGGATGCCGGCCTCCTCGAAGATCTTCTCCCAGTACAACATCTCCTGGATCTGGTAGCGGATGGTCAGCTCGTCCTCGAACAGCAGCGTGACATGCTCGCCCAGATGGACGCTGCGCGGCTGCTTGTGGGCGAGAACGCGCGCGCGGAAGTCGTTCCGCTGTCTGGCATAGGCTTCGAGCGTCAACAGACTGTCGCGGGCGATGCGGGGCATCCGGCGTCACCTTTCATTCCAGTCCGTATGCGATGCGGATGAGCGTCAACGGATGCGCCGTGCGCGCGTGCACGGTTTCGCCCGAGGCATGCGCCGCCCCGTCGATGCCCTGCATGATCGCGCGGCCCGCGATCGGGCAGTCCGAGCTCACGTAATCGGGGCCACCTTCGCCCATCTGCCGGAATACCGGTTCACCGATCCGCATCGACGTTGCGTAAAACTCGGTCTTCACGCCCCAAGTTCCATCGTGCCCCGAGCAGCGCTCGACGGTGTTCACCGTCGTGCCCGGCACCCACTCGAGTACCTCGCGCGTTTTCTGCCCGACCTTCTGGACGCGGGAGTGGCAGGGAATGTGATAGGAAACCTTGCCCAGCGGCGTCTTGAAATCTCTCTTGAGCAGGCCGTCCTTGTTGCGCAACACGAGATACTCGAAGGGGTCGAACATCGCCTCGGCGATCGCCGTAACGTCCGCATCGTCCGGAAAGAGCAGCGGCAGCTCGCTCTTGAACATGAGCGTACACGAAGGCACCGGCGTGAGGATCGCGTAGCCGTCGCGCGCCAGCGCCGCCAGCCCCGGCGCGTTGGCTTCCTTCAGCTTGAGCACGGACTCGAGGTCGCCCAGCTCCAGCTTCGGCATCCCGCAGCAGGCTTGCCGCTCCGCGACCACGTACGGGATCTCGTTGTGCTCGAGGATCAACAGCAAGTCGAGCCCGATGCCCGGTTCGTTGTAATCGACGTAACAGGTCGAGAAGATCGCGACCTTGCCGGGCGTCCGCGGGCCGTCCCTGAGCGGCCACGCGATCGTCCGCCGCGCCGCCTCGGGAAAGCGCTTCGCCGCGTAGGGCGGCAACCTGCGCTCGCGATGCACGCCGAGCATCATCTCCAGCACTCGGCGCGCCGCCGGCGCTTCGGTGGCCCTGTTAACGGCCTGCACCACGACCGGGATCGTCGCAAGCTTGCCCAGCCGATCGGTGCTCGTCAGCAGCCGGTCGCGAACGCTCGTCTCGCCGAGGAGAAACTTGCGCGCCTTGGCGCGCAGCATGAGGTGCGGGAAATCGACGTTCCATGGATGCGGCGGAACGTACGGGCACTTGGTCATGTAGCAGAGGTCGCACAGATAGCACTGCTCGACGACTTTGCCGAAATCCGCCTTGGCGACGTCGTGCATCTCGCCGCTCTGCGTCGCGTCGACGAGATCGAACAGCGTGGGGAACGCATTGCACAGGCTCACGCATCGCCGGCAGCCGTGGCAGATGTCGAAGATGCGCTCCTGCTCGCGGTGGAGCGAGCCCTCGTCGTAGTAGTCCGGGTTGCGCCAATCGATCGGGTGCCGGATCGGCGCTTCGAGG
>JBGPYP010000345.1:0-2757 GCA_041493285.1 Casimicrobiaceae bacterium | reverse complement strand
GGGCTCGAGGAAATCCTCGTCGTCGAGGAGAAGCGGCAGATCGTCGAGTACCAGCTGAAGGAGCAGCTCTACAACTGGCGCACCGACGTCCGTCCGCGCGTGGTCGGCAAGTTCGACGAGACGGGCGAATGGGTGCGCCCCCACGGCGACTGGCTGCTGCCCGCCGCCTCCGAGCTTACGCCGGCCATGATCGCGCGCGTGATCGCGCAGCGCATCGAGCGCCTCGAGCTCCATCCGCGCACCATGGAGAAGGTGCGTGCGCGGGTCGACTGGATCAACGCCAAGGAAAAGGCGCTTTCCAGGCCCAAGATCACGTTGAATCGGATTCCCTACTTCTGCTCGGGCTGTCCGCACAACACCTCGACCAAGGTGCCCGAGGGCAGCCGCGCGACCGCCGGCATCGGCTGCCACGTGATGGCGATCTGGATGGACCGGTCGACGTCGACCTACACCCACATGGGCGGCGAAGGCGCGCCGTGGATCGGCCAGGCACCGTTCACCGAAACCAAGCACCTGTTCGCCAATCTGGGCGACGGCACGTACTTCCACTCGGGGAGCCTGGCGATCCGCGCCGCGGTCGCCGCGAACGTCAACATCACCTACAAAATCCTCTATAACGACGCCGTGGCGATGACCGGCGGGCAGCCGGTCGACGGGCCGATCTCGCCGGCGCTGATCGCGCAGCAATGCGCGGCCGAAGGCGTGAAGAAAATCGTCGTCGTCAGCGACGAGCCGACCAAATATCCGTCCGGCTATTTCGCCTCGGGGACCGAGATCCACCATCGCGACGAGCTCGACCGCGTGCAGCGGGAGCTGCGCGACACGGCCGGCTGCACGATCCTGCTCTACGACCAGACCTGCGCGGCGGAAAAGCGCCGCCGCCGCAAGCGCGGCAAGTATCCCGATCCCGCCAAGCGGGTGGTGATCAACGAGCTGGTGTGCGAAGGCTGCGGCGACTGCGGCGTCAAATCCAACTGCGTCTCCGTGGCTCCGGTTGAAACGGAATTTGGGCGCAAGCGCACGATCGACCAGTCTTCGTGCAACAAGGATTACTCCTGCGTCAACGGCTTCTGCCCGAGCTTCGTCACCGTCGAGGGCGGCTCGTTGCGCAAGCCCAAGAAGGCCGACGCCGCGGACTTTTCGCGGCTGCCGGAGCCCGCGCTCGCCTCGACCGTGGAGCCGTACGGGATTCTGGTCACCGGCATCGGCGGCACGGGTGTGGTGACGATCGGGGCGCTCCTCGGTATGGCCGCGCATATCGAAGGCAAGGGCGTCTCGGTGCTCGACATGACCGGCCTCGCGCAAAAGAACGGCGCAGTCGTCTCGCACGTGCGCATCGCCGATCATCCCGAGCAGCTCTACGCGACGCGGATCGCCGCCGGCGAAGCCAAACTCGTTCTCGCCTGCGACATCCTGACCAGCGTGGGTTATGAGGCGGTGGCGAAGATGCAGCGTGGGGTGACGAAGGCGTTGGTCAACACCGCACTAGTGATGCCCGCCGATTTCACGCGCGACGCCGATCTCAAGTTTCCGCTTGGCTCGATGGAGCAGGAGATCAGGGATGCCGTGGGACCCGGCGATGCCGAGTTTCTCGACGCGACCAAGCTCGCGACCGGCCTGATGGGCGACTCGATCGCGACCAACCTGTTCATGGTCGGCTATGCGTTCCAGCGCGGCCTCATTCCGCTATCGGAAAGCTCCATAGTCCGCGCTATCGAATTGAATGGCACCGCGGTCGAATCCAACCAGCAGAGCTTCCGCTGGGGCCGGCTCGCGGCCGTCGAGCCCGATCGCGTGCTGAAGGCAGCGATCCCGCAGGAGAAACCCGACTCGCAACGCCTGTCGACCTCGCTCGACGAGGTCATCGCCCGCCGGGCGGAGTTTCTCACCGGCTATCAGGACGCGGAGTACGCCAGGCGCTACACCGATTTCGTCGCCCGGGTGCGCACCGCCGAAGCGCAGAAGCTGCCCGGCAGGACCGCGCTGACCGAGGCGGTCGCGCGCTACTACTTCAAGTTGCTCGCGGTCAAGGACGAATACGAAGTCGCGCGCCTGTACACCGACGGCGAGTTCGTCAAGCGCGTCGCGGCGCAGTTCGAAGGCGATTACAAGCTTCATTTCCACCTCGCGCCGCCACTGACCAACAAGCCCGACGCGAAGACCGGCGAGTCGAAGAAGAGCAGCTACGGCCCATGGATGCTGGGCGCGTTCCGCGTCATGGCGAAGTTGAAGGGCCTGCGCGGCACGGTCTTCGACGTCTTCGGTCGGACCGCGGAGCGCAAGGTCGAGCAACAGCTCATCACCGACTACGCAAGCCTGATCGACGAGCTGCTGCCGCGGCTCGCCGTACATAATCACCGTATCGCGGTCGAACTCGCGAGCATTCCCGAGCACATCCGCGGCTACGGCCACGTGAAAGAGCGACACCTCAAGGCGGCCAAAACGAAGGAAACCGAGCTGGTGGCGGCATTCCGTGCCGCGAAGCCCGCCAGCGCGACGATGGAGCGCGTCGCCGCGTAGAGCTCCGCGCGCGAATAAATTCGCACCTACGAAAAACTCGTTATTGGTAGAGCGGAATTCATTCGGCCGGGACGCACCGTACAATGGTGTGTGCCCGACGACCGCTCCGCAGCGCCTTCGAACCCTCTCCTCGCGCCCGCCCGCGCGTGGTTCGCAACCCAGGGCTGGTCACCGTTCGCATTTCAGGAAGAAGTCTGGGCCGCCTACGCCGCCGGCGAGAGCGGGCTCGTCCATGCG